>NZ_JBCLVN010000022.1:0-97726 GCF_039548315.1 Cellulomonas olei | reverse complement strand
CCGCGCCCTCGTCGGCGAGCCGGCGCACGAGGCCGTAGATCTCGGCGCGCGCGCCGACGTCCACCCCGCGGGTCGGCTCGTCGAGCAGCAGCACGCGGCAGCCGTGGACCAGCCAGCGCGCGAGCATCGCCTTCTGCTGGTTGCCGCCGGACAGGGTGCGCATGGCCCGGTCGACGCCGGCGGGACGCAGGTCGAGCGCCTCGGCCTGCTCCCGGGCCGCCGCCCGCTCGGCGCGCTCGTCGAGCAGGCCGCCGCGCGCGAACCGCCCGAAGGTCGAGAGCGTGATGTTCCGGTAGACGGGCTCGTCCAGCAGCAGGCCCTGGGCCTTGCGCTCCTCGGGGGCCAGCCCGACGCCGGCGGCCACCGCGGCCGGGACCGCCCCGGGGCGCAGCCGGCGGCCGGCGACCTCGACGCTCCCGGCCGTCGCCCGGCGCGCCCCGTACACGGTCTCCAGGATCTCCGACCGGCCCGACCCCACCAGGCCCGCGAGCCCGAGGATCTCCCCGGCGCGGACCTGGAAGGTCACGTCCTCGAACGCCCCCCGCAGCGCGAGCCCCTGCACGTCGAGCACCACGGGTGCGTCGGGCGCGACCCCGGGCGCGGGCGGGAACGCGTACTCGACCGCCCGGCCGGTCATGAGGCGGATGAGGTCCCGGGTGGGCGTCTCGCGCGCCGGCAGGTCGCGGGCGACCGTCCGGCCGTCCTTGAGCACCGTGATCCGGTCGCCGATCGCGCGGATCTCCTCCATGCGGTGCGAGATGTAGACGATGGCCACGCCGGACGCCGTGAGCTCGCGCACCACCCGGAACAGGTTCTGCACCTCGTCGGAGTCGAGCACCGCGGACGGCTCGTCCATCACGATGACCCGGGCGTCGTGCGACAGGGCCCGCGCCATGGAGACGACCTGCTGGGCGGCGGCGGGCAGCGAGCCGACCTCCTGCCCGGGCGAGATCTCCGGGTGGCCGAGCCGGGCGAGCAGCTCGCGGGTGCGGCGGCGGGCGTCGCGCCGCCGGGAGACGCCGGCGGTCGCGAGCTCGTGGCCGAGGTACACGTTCTCGGCGACGGTGAGGCCGCCGACGACGTCGAGCTCCTGGTACATCGTCGCGATGCCGAGCCGCAGGGCGGCCACGGGGTGCGGGATCGTGACGACCTGCCCGTCGACGAGGACCTCGCCCTCGGTGGGCTGGTGGGCGCCGGCCAGCACCTTGATGAGCGTCGACTTGCCGGCACCGTTCTGCCCGAGCAGGCAGTGCACCTCCCCCGGCAGCACGTCGAGGTCGACGCCGTCCAGGGCCCGGGCTCCGGGGAACTGCTTGACGATGCCGCGCATCCGCAGCAGCGGCTGCGGGTCCTCCCGCGGGGGGTCCTCGTTGACCATGGGGCGAACGTAGGCCCACTTTTGACGCCCGTCAATCATAAGTAGGATGCCGGTCGTCGGAGTTACCGAACCGTGACGCGCAGAAGTGGGCCGGGTTCGTGGTTCACTAAGCGCCATGCAGGACGTCGTGAGGCTCCCCCAGCGGCACACGGGCGCGGGCGATCTGTTCCAGCTGCTCCGCGACGGGGCGCCGCGCACCCGCGCCGACCTCGCCGCCGCGACCGGCCAGGCGCGCTCCACCGTCACGACCCGGGTCGACCAGCTGCTGGCCGCCGGGCTCATCGCGCCGGCCGGGGAGGCGTCGTCCACCGGCGGGCGGCCGCCGACCACCTTCGCGTTCCGGCCGAGCGCCCGGGTGGTGCTCGCCGTCGACCTCGGTGCCACCCACGCCCGCATGGCCGTCACCGACCTGGCCTCCACCGTGCTGGCCGAGGCGGAGGCGCCGCTGCCCATCGCCGACGGCCCGGACGTCGTGCTCGGCTGGGTCGTGGAGCACGGGCGCGCGCTGCTCGCGCAGGCCGGCCGGGAGCCCGACGACCTCGTGTCCGTCGGCGTGGGCCTGCCCGGGCCCGTCGAGCACTCCACCGGCCGGCCCATCAACCCGCCGATCATGCCCGCCTGGGACGACGTCGACGTGCCCGGCATCCTCGCGGCGCAGCTCGGGGCGCAGGTGCTGGTCGACAACGACGTGAACCTCATGGCCCTCGGCGAGCACCGCTCCGCGTGGCCGGACGTCGACGACATGCTGTTCGTCAAGGTCGCCACCGGCATCGGCTCCGGGATCATCTCCGACGGCCGGCTGCGCCGCGGCGCGCAGGGGGCCGCGGGCGACATCGGCCACATCGCGGTGCCCGGCGCGGCGGACGTGCCGTGCCGGTGCGGCAACCTCGGCTGCCTCGAGGCGGTCGCCAGCGGGCGGGCGCTCGCCGAGCAGCTCGCCGCCGCCGGGCTGCCCGCGCGCGACGGCGCCGACGTCGTCGCCCTGGTCCGGGCCGGTGACCTCGCCGCGGGACGCGCCGTGCGGCAGGCCGGCCGCGAGATCGGCTCGGTGCTCGCGGCGTGCGTCAGCCTGCTGAACCCGTCGCTGGTGGTCATCGGCGGCGTCGTGGCGGAGGCGGGCGAGCACCTCATCGCCGGCATCCGCGAGGTCGTCTACCAGCGCTCCCTGCCGCTCGCGACGCAGCACCTGCGCATCGTCACGTCGCAGGCGCGGTCGCAGGTCGGCATCCTCGGCGCCTCCGCGATGGCGGTCGACCACGTCCTCGCGCCCGGGGCGGTCGACGCGCTGGTCGAGTCGCGCATCGCCTGACGCGGGGCGCGCCGACCCGGCGCTCCGGGCGGATCAGGCGACGGCCGCCCCCGCCACGGCCGCCAGGGCCGACCGCAGCCCCGCCGCCCGCTCGGCGAAGCCGCGCTGCCGCCGGACGTACTCCGCCTTGCCCTCGGGCGTCTCGATCGCCACGGGCTCCAGCCCGTACGCCGTGACGTCGTACGGGGACGCCTGCATGTCCGTCCGGCGGATCTCCGCGGCGAGCTCGAACGCGTCGAGCAGCAGGGCGCCCGGAACCAGCGGGCCGAGCTTCAGGGCCCACTTGTACAGGTCCATGTTCGCGTGCAGGCACCCGGGCTGCTCGTCGCGCACCTGGGACTCCCGGGTCGGCTGCGTGGCGTTGCGGGGGCGCGCCTCCGGCGTGAAGAACCGGAACGCGTCGAGGTGGGTGCACCGGATGCGGTGCGACTCGACGACCGCGTCCGTCCCGGCGGACCCGAGGCGCAGCGGGAGAGCGTGCCGCCGGTCCGCACCGTCCTGCCGGTAGACCATCGCCCACTCGTGCAGCCCGAAGCAGCCCGTCGCGGCGGGGCGGGCCGCCGTCGCGGACAGCAGCGCGTGCACGTACCGGACCGTGTCGCCGCGGTCGGCGAGGAACGCGTCGAGGTCGAGCGTCACGACGCCGTCGCCGTCCGCGCGGTACCAGCGCCAGCCGGCGTGCGGCGCGGGGCCGTCGACACCGGGGGCCAGCCCGGCACCGGCTCCGGGGTGCCAGCGACGGAGCTGCGCGGGCTTCGCCGGGTAGTACTCGAACAGGAAGTCCTCGACCGCGTGCCGCTCCCCGCGCGCCCGGCGGTCGCGGTGGTCCGCCGTGAGCGCGTCGGCGCGTGCCGCGTGGGCGTCCGCGGCCGCCCGCCAGGCGGCGGCGTCCAGGACCTGCGGCGCGGTCGGCGGCGCGGGGTCGGGCAGGGCGGTGGCGGTCACGTCGTCCAGGGTAGGAGGCCCCGCGACCGCAGGCGCCGCCCGGCCGCGCCGCCGGGGACGGCCGGCACCGTCAGCACCGCGAGGCAGGCCACGACCAGGGCGACCCCGGCCCAGCCGGCGCCGGGCAGCCGCTCACCGACCACGAGCACCGCGAGCACCGCCGCGACGGCGGGCTCGAGCAGGGTGAGCGTGGTCGCCGTGCTGGCCGCGACGTGCGCGAGCCCCCAGCCGAACAGCACGTACCCGGTGAGCATCGGCACGAGGGCCATGTAGACGCCGACCGCGGCGTTCGGCCACGAAGCCACCAGCGGCGCCCCGGTCAGCGCCAGCACCGGAAGCAGCAGGGTCCCGCCCACGCCGAACACGGCACCCATCGACGCCCGCGACGGCACCCCGGCGCGCATCAGCCGGTGCGCGACCCAGGAGTAGAGGGCGTACGTCGCGCCGGCGACCAGGCCGAGCCCCACGCCGGCGGCCGACGCCCCCGCGCCCGGGGCCCCGGGCGACGCACCGGCGGCTCCCACGGCCTCCGCGGCGCAGAGCAGCACCACGCCCGTGAGGCCGACCCCCGCCGCCAGCACCCAGCGCCGGGTCAGCCGCCGCCGGTCCACCACCCGCTCGACGAGCGCCGACGCCAGCGGGGCCGACCCGAGCGACACCACCGTGCCGACGGCAACCCCGGCCAGGCGCATCGACGAGTAGAACGCGAGCGGGTACACGGCCACCGCCAGCCCGCCGAGCAGCACGAGCCGGCGCCGCGCGCGCAGCGCCCCGGCGTGCACGCGCAGCAGCCGGCCGGCCAGCGCGGCCTGCAGCAGCCCGCCGACGCCCATCGCCGCGGCGCCGATCGCCAGCGGGCCGACCTGCGGCGCGAACGTCGCGGCCGTCCCGGTCGTGCCCCACAGCACGGAGGCCGCCAGCACGGCGAGGGACCCGAGCCCCGTGCGCGCGGCGACCGCCCCCGTCACAGACCCGCCAGCAGGTCCGACGCCAGGGCGCGCGCCCGGCCCAGCCGGTGGTCGTCGCCCTCGAGGCCCGCGCGGGCCATCGACCCCTCGAGCAGGAACGCGAGGTGCTCCGCGAGGTCCGCGACGCGCGCCGGGTCGTCCGGGAGCAGCGCGGCGAGGTGGGAGGCGAGGATGCCCTCGACCTCCTCCTTGTGCGCGCGCACGGCCGCCCGCCCCGGGTCGCCGACGGGCAGCTCGGCGGCGGCGTTCAGCAGGCCGCAGCCGCGGAACCCGTGGACGTAGCCCGCGTGCGCGTGGTCGGCGTAGGCGTCGAAGACGGCGAGCACGCCGGCGCGCGGGTCGTCGCCGGCCCGCGCGAGCCGGGCGCGGTACAGGGCGAGCCACTCGGCGTGCCGGGCGACGAGGTAGGCCTCCACGAGCTCGGCCTTGGAGGCGAAGTTGTTGTAGAGGCTCATCTTGGCGACGCCCGCGTCGGCGGTGATCGCGTCGATGCCGGTGGCGGCGATGCCGTCGGCGTAGAACCGGCGCGCAGCCGCCGCCAGCAGCCGGTCCCGCGCCGGGCGTCGCCGGACGCCGGCCGTCGGGCCTGACGCGTGCCCGGTCCCCGTCATCGCCCCGCCTCCGTCCGTCGCGCCGTCGGTAGGTAGATCGGTCTACCCATCGCCGCATCGTCACACGGCGTCGGCATACGTGTCCACCACCGAGACGTCGAGTGCGAACTCCACCGGCGTCGGCCCGAACAGCAGCCGGCCCGCCTCCACCGCGGCCTCCCGGACGATCACGGCGACCTGCTCCGCCACGTCGACGGGCGCGTGCACCATCACCTCGTCGTGCAGGAAGAACACCAGGTGCGGCCGGCCGGGCAGCTCGCGCAGCCGGCGCCGCAGCTCCGCCATCCAGCACAGCGCCCACTCCGCCGCCGTCCCCTGCACGACGAAGTTCCGCGTGAAGCGGCCCCAGTCGCGCGCACGCCGGCGGACCTCGCGGACGTCCTCCGGCGCCGCACCCTCCGCCGAGGCCGCCTGCCGCGCCGCCAGCCACGCGGCCGGCGGGCGCGGCGAGGACCTGCCGAGCCACGTCGTCACCTGCTCGCCGCGCTCCCCCGCCCGTGCGGCCTCCTCGACCAGCGCGACGGCCCGCGGGTAGGCGCGCGCGAGCTGCGGCATGAGCACGGCGCTCGCGCCGGTGGTCGCGCCGTAGATGGCCCCGAGCATCGCGTACTTGGCCTGCTGCCGGTCCGCGACCGTGCCCGCCTCGACCACGCCCACGTACAGGTCCGCGTGCCGGCCGGCGGCCGCCATCGCCTCGTCGCCCGACATCGCCGCCAGCACCCGCGGCTCGAGCTGCGCGGCGTCGGCCACGACCAGGCGCCAGCCCGGGTCGGAGCGCACGGCCGCCCGGATGCCCGCCGGCAGCTGGAGCGCGCCGCCGCCGCTGCTCGCCCACCGCCCGGTCACCACGCCGGCGGGCACGTAGTCGGGGCGGAACCGGCCGTCGCGCGCCCAGCGGTCCATCCACGCCCAGCCGTTCGCGGACAGCAGCCGGGCGAGCTTCTTGTACTCCAGCAGCGGCTCGCGCACGGGGTGGTCCTGCGCGCGGATCTCGGAGGTCCGCGTCGACTCGACGTCCAGCCCGGCCGCGCGCAGCGCCCGCAGCAGCTCGGGCTGGGAGTCCGGGTTGAGGCCGGGACGGTCCAGCGCCGCGGCGACCTGCCCGGCGAGCTCCGCCAGCCGCGCCGGGCGCTCGCCGTCGCGCGGCCGGGGTCCGAGCAGCTGCGTCAGCAGGGCGTCGTGCACGTCCGCGCGGAACGGGAGCCCGTCGTGCCGCATCTCCGCCGCGATGAGCGCCCCCGCCGACTCGGCCGCGAGCAGCAGCCGCAGCCGGCCGTCGTCCCCGCACTCCTGCAGCGCGCGGAGCTGCCGGCCGAGCTCGCCCGGCACGTCCGGCGCGTCGGCGGGCTCCGGTCCGGGCAGGTCGTCGAACAGGCTGGGCTCCGCGGCGTCCTGCTGCTCGGCCACCGGCGCGGCGCGGTCCCACGGGCCGTCCGGCTCCGCGGCGAACGCCGTCCCCGCGCAGCGGGTGCTGCGGCGCAGGACGACGTGGCACAGGCGCAGGTCGTGCGCCCGCTCCACGCGCACCCCGGCGGCGAGCAGCGCCGGGTACCAGTGCTCCGTGTCGTCCCACACCCACCGCGGGCGGGTCCGCTCCCGGTCCGCCACCGCGGCCGGCAGGTCCGGTCCGGCGACCCGCTCCGGGGGGCCCGCCTCCCCCGCGACCGCCTCGGTGGCGCCGGCGACCTCCCGCAGCACGGCGCCACCGGGCCGGTCGGGGTCGGCGGCGACGAGGACGAACGGCACGCCGTCCATTCTCGCTGCACGGTCCGACACCCGGGCCGTGCACGTCCTACGCTGGCACGATGACCGAGCAGGCGAGCGGCCCCGCGGGGCTCCCTGAGCAGGAGACGATCCTCCTGGCGGCCTTCGAGGGCTGGAACGACGCGGGCTCCGCTGCGAGCCAGGCGCTCGAGCACCTGCACGAGGTGTGGGGCGCGGAGCAGGTCGACGAGCTGGACCCGGAGGAGTACCACGACTTCCAGGTCAACCGCCCCGTGATCGCCGCGGGCGCGGACGGCCGCCGCGAGATCACCTGGCCGAGCACCGCGGTCGCCGTCGCCACGGCCCCGCGGTCCCGGCGCCAGATCGTGCTCGTCCACGGCATCGAGCCCTCGATGCGGTGGCGGCGCTACTGCGGCGAGCTGCTGGACATCGCCCAGGGGCTGCGCGCGACCACCGTCGTCACGCTGGGCGCGCTGCTGGCGGACGTCCCGCACACCCGTCCCATCCCGGTGACCGCCACCAGCGAGGAGCCGGGGGTCCGGGACGCGCTCGGCCTCGAGGCGAACTCGTACGAGGGCCCGACGGGCATCGTCGGCGTCCTGCAGCACGAGGCCGCCGCGCGCGGGCTGCGCACCGTGTCGCTGTGGGCGGCCGTGCCGCACTACGTCGCGCACCCGCCGTCGCCCAAGGCCACGCTCGCGCTGCTGCACCGCATCGAGGCGCTCACCGGCGAGGCGGTGCCGCTGGGCGACCTGCCGGAGGACGCCGCCGCGTGGCAGGCGGGCGTCGACGAGCTCGCGGACGAGGACACGGAGATCGCCGAGTACGTCCGCCAGCTCGAGGAGGCCAAGGACACCGCGGAGCTCCCCGAGGCGAGCGGCGAGGCGATCGCCCAGGAGTTCGAGCGCTACCTGCGGCGCCGCGACAAGGGCATCGGCGGCTGAGCCCGACCGCCCGCGGCGCCGCCGGGGCTAGAGCCGCACGCCCAGCAGAGCGTTGACGGCGCGGGCGACCACGCCCGGCGCCCCCTGCTCGTCCTCGGCGCCCGCGAGCGAGGCGTCCGCCCACGCGTCGACGGCCCGCAGCGCCCGCGGCGCGTCCAGGTCGTCCGCCACCGCGGCACGCACCTCGGCGAGGGTGGCGTCGGCGGACGGGCCGCCGTTGCCCGACACCGCGGCGCGCCACCGCTCCAGGCGCGCCTGCGCGGAGACCAGCACGTCGTCGGTCCACTCCCAGTCGGCGGCGTAGTGGTGGTCGAGGATCGCCAGCCGCACCGCCATCGCGTCCACACCCCGGGCGCGCAGCTCGGAGACCAGCACGAGGTTGCCCAGCGACTTGCTCATCTTCTCGCCGTGCAGGCCGACCATCCCGGTGTGCACGTGCGTCCGCGCGCCGTGGCCGGCGTCGACCAGCCGGGCGTGGGACGTGCTCATCTCGTGGTGCGGGAACCGCAGGTCGGACCCACCGCCCTGCACGTCGAACGGCAGGCCCAGCCCGTCGCGCGCGATCACCGCGCACTCGATGTGCCAGCCCGGGCGCCCGCGTCCCAGGTCGCCGCCGTCCCAGCAGGGTTCGCCCGGGCGCGCCGCCCGCCACAGCAGCGGGTCGAGGGGGTCGCGCTTGCCCGGACGGTCGGGGTCGCCGCCCCGCTCGCCGAACAGCGTGAGCATCGTGGCCCGGTCCAGCCGTGCGACCTGGCCGAACGCCTGGTCGGCCGACAGGTCGGCGTACACGTCGCCCGCCCCCTCGCCGTGGGCGTCCGGGACCCCGACGACGTACGCCGCGCCCGACGCCACCAGCGCGTCCACGGCCGCCACCACGTCCGGCACGGCCTCGACGGCGCCCGTGTACACGTCCGGGGGCACGACGCCCAGCGCGGTCATGTCCTCCAGGTACAGCGCGGTCTGGTCCGCCGCGAGCTCCCGCCAGTCGACCCCCGTCGCCTCGGCGCGTTCCAGCAGCGGGTCGTCCACGTCCGTCACGTTCGACGCGTAGCGCACGCGCTTGCCCTCGTCGAGCCACCCCCGCACCAGCAGGTCGAACGCCACGTACGTGGCCGCGTGCCCCAGGTGGGTCGCGTCGTAGGGCGTGATGCCGCACACGTACAGCGTCGCGTCGGCACCGGGAGCCGCGACGACGAGCTCGCCGCTGGAGGTGTCGCGCACGCGCACGGGCCCTCCCTGGCCGGGGAGCTGCGGGATCTGCGGGGCGGGCCAGGTGAGCACGGCGTCGAGCGTAGTCGGCGCCCCGGGGTGCTGCCGCCCGCGTCCGGGGCCGCGCGGCCGGGTGACCGCGGCCCCCGGGGCGGCGCGTCGCCGGGCGCGCGCGGGCGGACGCCGGGACAATCCGCCGCATGGAGCATGCGTGGGTCCACGGCGACGACGGCTGGACGGCGACACCGCCGGACGGGCTGCTGGCGCTGCTGGCGGCCGCCGACCCGCCGGCCGCCTGGGTGCACGTGGACTCGGTGGGCGGTCTCGCGGACGCCGCGCGGCAGGCGGGCGTCCCGGACTCGGTGATCCGGCGGTCGGTGGACGGCGGCGGCCCGCGGGACCCGCACCACCCGCAGCTGCGGCGGCTGCCCGGCGGTGGCCGGTTCCTCGTGAGCCCGACGCTCACGTACGACGCCCGGACCCGTGACGTGCGGACGGGCACCTGGGCGGCCCTGGTGGTCGACGACGTGACGATCACCGCGGAGGAGGGCCCCGGCGGCCTGCTCTCCGACGTGCTCGAGCACCTCGCCGACCCGGACCGGCTGCCGCAGGACGTCCCCAGCCACGTGTTCGCGGCGGTGCTGATGTCGCTCGTGCGCCGCGCCGGCGACGTCGAGTCGGGCGTGGGCGAGGCCGTGGCGGACGTCGAGCAGATCGTCTTCACGCCCGCCGCGGTCGACCCGGCCGAGGTGGTGTACGACCTCAAGCGCGAGATCGCCGAGGCACGCCGCGCCCTGGTCCCGCTGCTCGCGGCGTTCCCCGAGCTGGTCGCCGAGCAGGAGGACAGCCGCCGCGAGACCCGCACCATGCGGTGGATGCGCCGGCTCGACACCGCGCTCGGCAAGGTCGACCGGCACCTGGACAGCCACGACCGGCTGCTCGGCGACATGCTGAACGTGCACCTGTCGCAGGTCTCCGTCCGGCAGAACGAGGACATGCGCAAGATCTCGGCCTGGGCCGCGATCATCGCCGTCCCGACGCTGATCGCCGGCATCTACGGCATGAACTTCGACCACATGCCGGAGCTGCACTGGCTCGCCGGCTACCCGCTCTCGGTGCTGCTCATGGCCGGCGCGGCGTTCGTGCTCTACCGGCTGTTCAAGCGCTCCGGCTGGCTGTGAGCCGGCGCGCGGCTACCCTGGCACACCCTCACGCCCCCGCCGGAAGCGAGCCGACCGTGCCCCGTCCCGTCCCCTGGCTGCTGGTCGTCGCCGCGGCCCTCGTGGTCGTCGCGCTGACGCCGGCCGGGCGCGGCGCGGCGGCGGTGCTGTGGGCCGGTGCCCTGGTCGCCCTGCTGGTCGCGCTCGTGCTCGAGGTGCGGGGCTGGCGCCGCGTCAGGCGCCGGCGAGCGGGTCGAGCACCCCGGTGACGAGCAGCAGCGCCACGACCACGGCCAGGCCGATCCGGTAGACCACGAACGGCCGGTACGAGTACGTCGACACGATCTTCAGGAACCCGATGATCACGACGTAGCCGACCACGAACGCCACGAGCGTCGCGACGATCGTCACGCCGAGCCCGGGGGTCCCGGGGGTGCCGAAGTCCCCCACGCTCGACGCGGCCTGGTACAGCCCGGAACCGAGCACCGCGGGGATCGCCAGCAGGAACGAGTACCGGGCGGCGGCCTCGCGGGTGTAGCCGAGCAGCAGGCCCGCGGTGATGGTGCCGCCGGACCGGGACACGCCCGGCACGAGGGCCATCGCCTGCGCCAGGCCGAACCACACGGCGTGCCGCGGCGTCAGTCCGGTGAGCGGCCGGCTGCGACGCCCCCGCCGGTCCGCCCAGTCCAGCACGAGGGCGAACCCGGCCAGCGTCAGGACGATCAGCCACAGGTTGCGGAACGGCTTCTCGATCGCGTCCTGGAACAGCAGGCCGAGCACCACGATGGGCACGGAGCCCAGGGCGATGAACCAGGCCATGCGCGCGTCCGGGTCCGCCTCGCCGTCCGCCGGCGCGCCGAGCCGCGACCGCCAGTCCGTCCCGAGGTCGCCGCGCACCGCCCGCCACCAGTGGGTGCAGATCCGCACGATGTCGCGGCGGAAGTACAGCAGCACCGCCGTCTCGGTGCCGATCTGCGTGATCGCCGTGAAGGCCGCGCCCGGGTCGCCGGACCCGATCAGCTCGCCGACGATCCGCAGGTGCGCCGACGACGACACGGGCAGGAACTCCGTGAGTCCCTGCACGAGCCCCAGGACGACCGCCTCGAACACGTTCATGCGACGGTCCCGTTCTCGATGCGCGCAGCCACGAGGCGCCACGATAGCGGCTGGCACCGCGCGCCCCGTTACCCTCGGGCGCATGGAACAGCGCCAGCTCGGACGGACCGGCCTGCGGGTCTCCCACCTCGGCCTCGGGACGCTGACCTGGAGCCGGGACACCGACGCGCAGGACGCCGCCGAGCAGCTCCGCGACTTCGCGGAGGCCGGCGGCACCCTCGTCGACACCTCCGCGTCGTACGCGGACGGCGGCGCGGAGGAGCTGCTGGGGTCGCTGCTCGGCGACGTCGTCGCCCGCGAGGACGTCGTGCTGTGCACCAAGGCCGGGGTGCGCCGGACCCCGGACGGGGGCGTCGTGGACGCGTCCCGGGGCGCCCTGCTCGACACGCTGGACGCCTCGCTGCGCCGCCTGGGCACCGACCACGTGGACCTGTGGCTGGTGCAGACGCCCGACCCGCGCACGCCCCTCGCGGAGACCGTGGGCGCCCTGCGGCGCGCGGTGGACTCGGGGCGGGCCCGCTACGTGGGCCTGTCGAACCACGCCGGCTGGCAGGTCGCCCGCGCGGCGACGCTGCTCGGCGACGACCCGGGGCTCGCCGCCGTCGAGGCCGAGTACTCGCTGCTGCAGCGGGGCATCGAGCGGGAGGTGCTCCCCGCGGCGGCCGACCTGGGCGTCGGCGTCCTCGCGTGGTCGCCGCTCGGCCGCGGGGTCCTCACCGGGAAGTACCGGCGCACGGTCCCCGCCGACTCGCGCGCCGCGTCCCCCCACCTGGCCGGGTTCGTCGAGCCCTACCTCGGGTCGGTCGCCGCCGCCGTCGTCGAGGCCGTCGTCACGGCCGCCGACGGGCTCGGGCGCGCGCCGCTGGAGGTCGCGCTCGCCTGGCTGCGGGTGCGCGCGCAGGTGGCGTCCGCCGTGGTGGGGGCGCGGACGCCCGCGCAGCTGCGCGCGTCGCTCGCCGCCGAGGACGTCGAGCTGCCGCCCGAGATCCTGCGGGCGCTCGACGAGGTCAGCGCACCGGCCCTGGGATACCCCGAGCGCCGCTGAGCACGCCCGGCGTCGGGCGCGCGCCGGGCCGGACGGGACCGGCGGTCAGGAGCCGGGACGGACCGCGTCGTCCTCGTCGTCGTAGCCGTACTCCGGCAGGTCGTCGAGGTCGTCGTCCTCCTCCGCGGCGTCGTCGTCCTCGTCCTCGTCCTCGTCGTCCTCCTCCGCGAGGTAGAACGGCGTGGCCTCGCCGTGCACGGTGCCGAGCGCGTCGTCGTACGCCTCGAACGCGTCCGCGAGCACGTCGTACGCGTCGTCCACGGCCGGGTCGTCCTCGCCCCGCCGGGTCGCCACGGCCGTGTAGTGCGCCTCGAGGGCAGCGATCAGCCGGTCCAGCGCCGCGCGCGGGTCGATAGCCATGCGATGACCGTAGCGCCGCACCAGGCACAATGGCACCCACGACGTCAGCGGAAGGCGGTGCGCATGGCACGCACGGACCAGGGCGCGAAGCGGCCCGACTCCCCCGAGGCGGCACGGCAGTACGAGTACCGCGTCCTCACGATCCCCCGCAGCACGAGCCGCAACGACGCCCGCCGGTTGCTCACCGACGAGGCGGAGTACGGCCGCTGGGAGCTCGCGCGGACGCTGCTCTACTCCGGCGGGGAGCGCAAGGTGTGGCTGCGGCGCCGGATCATCCGGGTCCGGTCGACGCTCGGGGCGTTCGGGGACTGACCCCTCCGGCGGGGCGCCGCGGGGGGCTCAGGCCTCCCGCAGCAGCCCGTCGAGCACCCGGACGCCGAACCGCAGCGAGTCGGCGGGCACGCGCTCGTCGACGCCGTGGAACAGCGCGGTGAAGTCGAGGTCCGCCGGGAGCCGCAGCGGCGCGAAGCCGTAGCCGGTGATGCCGAGGCGGGCCAGCGACTTGTTGTCGGTGCCCGCGGACAGCATGTAGGGCAGCACGACGGCCTCCGGGTCCTGCGCGCGCAGCACGTCCGTCATCGTGTCGACGAGCGCGCCCGTCGCGGGGACCTCCAGGCCGATGTCGAGGTGCTCCGGCTCCACCCGCACGTGCGGGCCGGCGAGCTCGCGCACGGTGGCCAGCACGTCCTCGTGGTCGCCGGGCAGCGGGCGGACGTCGATCGTCGCCGTCGCGCGACCCGGGATGACGTTCGACTTGTAGCCGGCCTGGAGCTGCGTCGGGTTCGCGAGCGTGCGGATGGACGAGCCGACGAACCGGCGGGCCGGGCCGAGCGCCCCGATCAGGCGGTCGATCGCCAGCGGGTCGTCCACGTCCAGCGGCAGGCCCGTCAGGTCGGCCACGCCCTCGAGCAGCGCCAGCACCGTCGGGGTCAGGCGGGCGTCCCACTGGTAGGCGCCGATGCGGGCCACCGCCGCCGCGAGCTCCGTCACCGCGTTGTCCGGGTTCACCGCCGAGCCGTGCCCCGCGGTGCCGTCCGCGACGAGGCGCAGCCACGCGATGCCCTTCTCGGCGGTCTGCAGGAGGTACGCGCGCCGCCCCTGCACGTCCACGGAGAACCCGCCGACCTCCGACACGGCCTCCGTCGCGCCCTCGAACAGCTCGGGGCGGTGGTCGACGGCGTAGCGGGCGCCGAACCGGCCGCCGGCCTCCTCGTCGGCGAACATCGCGACGACCACGTCCCGCGCCGGGCGCCGGCCCTCGCGGGCCATCTGGCGGACGACCGCCAGGATCATCGCGTCCATGCCCTTCATGTCGACGGCGCCGCGGCCCCACACCATGCCGTCGAACTCCTCGCCGGCGAACGGGTCGACCTTCCAGTCCTTCGCCTCCGCCGGCACGACGTCGGTGTGGCCGTGCAGCACCAGCGCCGGGCGCGAGCGGTCCTCGCCCTCCAGCCGCACCACGACGTTCGCCCGGCCGGGCGCCGACTCGAACAGCTCGGGCTCCAGGCCGACCTCGTGCAGCAGCGCCATGACGTGCTCGGCCGCCGCCCGCTCCCCCGGCCCGGAGCCGTCGCCGTAGTTCGACGTGTCGATCCGGATGAGCTCCTGCGCGATCCGCACCACCTCGCCCTCGGCCGCCGAGGTGTCGTGCGGGTCCTGCGGCTGGGGGGCGGGTGCGGAGGTCATGCCGTCCACCGTACCGGCGCGCACCCCCGCCCCGGACGCCCGGTGGCCGCGCCGGATGCCCGGTGGCCGCGCGAGGTCGTCAGATCCGGCCGAGGTCGTCAGGTGGGCGTGACGACCTCGGCCGAACCTGACGACCTCGGAGTGCGTCCGCGGCGGGTGGGGCGGGTGGGCGGGTGGGGGCCGGAGCGGGTGGTGGGTGGGGGTGGGTCAGGAGGGGGTGAGGCCGCGGCGGGTGAGGAGGGGGGTGATGTCGGGGGTGCGGCCGCGGAGGTCGGCGAACGCCTGCATCGGGTCGACGCTGCCGCCGCGGGAGAGGAGCTTCGCCCGGAAGGTGTCGCCGTTCTCCCGCTTCAGGCCGCCGTTCTCCTCGAACCACGTCACCGTGTCGGCGTCCAGGACCTCGGACCAGATGTACGAGTAGTACCCGGCCGAGTACCCGCCGCCGAACACGTGGTTGAAGTACGTGGTCCGGTACCGCGGCGGCACCGGCGCGAACGCCACGCCCGCCGCCTCCAGCGCCGCCGCCTCGAACGGCCCGACCTGCTCGACGTCCGTCGGCACGTCCTGCGGCGCCAGCCGGTACCAGGCCTGGTCCAGCAGGGCCGCGGCCAGGTACTCCGTCGTCGCGAAGCCCTCGCCGTCCTGCCGCGCCGCGATCAGCGTGTCGACCCACTCCTGCGGCATCGGCTCACCGGTCTCGTGGTGCACCGCGTACGCCCGCAGCAGCGACGGCTCCCACGCCCACATCTCGTTGACCTGCGACGGGTACTCCACGAAGTCGCGCGGCACCTCCGTGCCCGACTGCGACGGGTACCGCACCGCCGAGAACAGCCCGTGCAGCGCGTGCCCGAACTCGTGGAACAGCGTGATGACCTCGTCCCAGGTGAGCAGCGTCGGCTGGCCGGCGGGCGGCTTCGGGATGTTGAGGTTGTTCACCACCACCGGCGCCTCGTCGAGCAGCGTCGACTGGTCGACCAGGTTGTTCATCCAGGCCCCGCCGCGCTTGGAGTCGCGCGTCCAGTAGTCGCCGAGGAACAGCCCTAGGCCGGAGCCGTCGGCGTCCGTGACCTCGAACACCCGCACGTCCGGGTGGTAGCCGGCGAGGTCGGGGCGCTCGGTGAACGACAGGCCGTACAGCTCGCGCGCCGCCCGGAACACGCCCTCGTGCAGCACGCGGTCGAGCTCCAGGTACGGGCGCAGCCGGGACTCGTCGAGCGAGCGGCGCTCCTGGCGGACCTGCTCCGCGTAGTACGCCCAGTCCCAGGCCTCCAGGGTCGCGCCGGGCACGTCACGCCGGAGGGCCTCGGTCAGGTCGGCCGCCTCGGCGCGGGCGTTGGCCACGGCGGCCGGCGCCAGGCGCGCGAGCATCTCGGCGACGGCCTCGGGGGTCTTCGCCGTGGCGTCCTCGGCGACGTACGCGGCGTGGTGCGGGTAGCCCAGGAGCTGCGCCCGCTCGGCCCGCAGCCGGGCGAGCGCCAGCAGGGTGGCGCGGGTGTCGTGCTCACCGCCCCGACCGCCGCGGGACACCGACGCGGTGTGCAGCCGCTCGCGCAGGCCGCGGTGGCGCAGCTGGGCGAGCGCGGGCTGCTGCGTCGGCAGCACCAGGTCGATCAGCCAGGCACCGTCGTGGCCCCGGCGGGCGGCGGCCTCGGCGGCGGCCGCGCGGGCGTCCTCCGGCAGGCCGTCCAGCTCGGCCTCGTCGGTCACGAGGACTGCCGAGGCGTTCGTGTCGGCGAGCAGCAGCCGCCCGAACACCGTCTCCAGGCGGGTGATCTCGGCGTTCAGCTCGCGCAGGCGGGCCTGCGCGGAGTCGTCGAGCCGGACGCCGGCGCGCACGAACGCGGTGTGCTGGCGGTGCAGCAGCCAGGCGGTGTCGGGCTCGAGCTCCAGCTCGCCGGACCCGTGGGCGGCGTGCAGCGCCTCGACCCGGGCGAACAGGCGGCGGTCCAGGTGGATCGCGTCGCTGTGCGCGGCGAGCAGCGGGGCGATCTCCTCCTCGAGCTCCTCCAGCGCGGGCGTGGAGTCCGACGACGACTGGTTGAAGAACACGGTCGCCGCGCGGTGCAGCAGCCGCCCGGACCGCTCGAGGGCGGCCAGGGTGTTCTCCACCGTCGGAGGCTCCGACGAGGACGCGATGGCCTCGACCTCGGCCCGCTGCTCCGCCATGCCGGCGAGCAGCGCCGGGCGGAAGTGCTCCACGCGGATGCGGGTGAAGTCGGGCAGGCCGTACGGCAGGGAGGACGGGGCGGCGAACGGGTTGTCGGCGTCGAGCAGGGAGGTCATCCCCTCATCTTGGTGCGCCGACCGGCACGGCGGCGCGCCGGGCCGCCCGGCCGGGCGTGTCGGGCGTCAGGCCGGGCGTGTCGGGCGTCAGGCCGCGCGTGTCGGGCGTCAGGCCGCGCGGGCTCCCGCCGGGCGCGGGTCGTCCCGCAGCAGGGTGCCGACCCACTCGTCGCGGCGCACCCCCCGCTGGACCCCGCCGCCGCGCAGCTCTCCCTCGACGCGGAAGCCGGCCCGCTCGGCGACGCGCCGCGACGGCCCGTTGCCGACGAACGCCCGCCACGACAGGCGCACGAGGCCGAGCCGGCCGAACGCCGCCCCCACCACGAGGTCGACCGAGCGGGACATGAGGCCCTGCCCGCGCCGGTCGGGCGCGAGCCAGTACCCGATCTCGGCGGAGCCCGCGCCCTCCATGACGAGCCCCACCATGCCGACCAGCGTGCCGTCGGCGGCGTCCCGCACCGCCCAGGTGCAGGCGGTGCCCTTCGCCCAGCCGTCGTGCACGTACCCCCCGACGAAGCCCTCGGCGTCCTCGCGCCGGTACGGGCTCGGGACGGTCGTCCACTCCTGGACGTCGGGGTCCTGGCAGATCTCGGCGATGCGGTCGACGTCCTCCGGGCCGGGGGTGCGCAGCAGCACCACGCCGTCGGTCAGCTCGAACGGGTCCATCCGGCCACTCTGCCAGCGACGACGCCGGGCGCGCACCGGGTTTCGGGGTCGCGACGGCCGGCCCGCGCGGCGGCCACGCGGGAGCCCGCGCGGCGACCCCCTGGGCGCCGCGCGGGCCGCGGGGCGTCAGACGACGAGCGCCTGCCCCCGCACCGGCAGCCCGTGCGCCGCGCCGACGCCGGCGTGGTAGAGCTCGCCGGCGTGCGTCGACAGGCCCCCGGCCAGCGCCGGGTCCGCCGCCAGGGCGTCCCGCCACCCGAGGTCGGCCAGCGCCGTCAGGTACGGCAGCGTGGCGTTGGTGAGGGCGCGCGTCGACGTCACGGGCACCGCACCGGGCATGTTCGCGACGCAGTAGAAGACGGCGTCGTGGACCCGGAACGTGGGCTCGTCGTGCGTGGTGGGCCGCGTCGAGGCGAAGCACCCGCCCTGGTCCACGGCGACGTCGACCAGCACGGACCCCGGCCGCATGCCGGCGACCATCTCGTCCGTGACGAGCTTCGGCGCCCGCGCCCCCGGGACGAGGACGGCGCCGACCACGAGGTCCGCGTCGGCGACCGCCTCCTGGACCGCGAGGGCCGACGACGCGAGCGTGCGCACCCGCCCGCCGAAGGCCACGTCGAGCTCGCGCAGCCGCGGCACCGACAGGTCCAGCACCGTGACGTCGGCGCGCATGCCGAGCGCGACCTCCGCGGCGTGCTGGCCGGCCACGCCGCCGCCGATCACCACGACCTTGGCCGGCGCGACGCCCGGCACCCCGCCGAGCAGCCGGCCGGACCCGCCGCCGCTGCGCATCAGGTGGTACGCGCCGACCTGCGGGGCGAGCCGCCCGGCGACCTCGCTCATGGGGGCCAGCAGCGGCAGCGACCCGTCGGGCAGCTGGACCGTCTCGTAGGCGATGGACGTGACACCCGAGGCGAGCAGGGCGTCGGTCTGGGGGCGGTCCGCGGCGAGGTGCAGGTAGGTGAACAGCACCAGGTCCGGACGCAGGTAGCCGTACTCCGAGGCGATCGGCTCCTTGACCTTGCAGACGAGCTCCGAGGACGCCCACAGCTCGGCGGCGGTCGGGACGATGCGGGCCCCGACGGCGACGTAGTCGGCGTCGGCGATCGCCGAGCCGGAGCCGGCGCCGGCCTGCACCAGCACCTCGTGCCCGCGGGCGACGAGCTGGTGCACCCCGGCGGGGGTGATGGCGACGCGGTACTCGTGGTTCTTGATCTCGGCGGGGATACCGAC
This sequence comes from Cellulomonas olei, assembly GCF_039548315.1. Classification (NCBI taxonomy): domain Bacteria; kingdom Bacillati; phylum Actinomycetota; class Actinomycetes; order Micrococcales; family Cellulomonadaceae; genus Cellulomonas; species Cellulomonas olei. The sequence goes on along the minus strand of NZ_JBCLVN010000022.1, from coordinate 79,085 downwards.
CCTCATGACGACGCCTCCTGGGGCTCGTGCGGCTGCCGCAGGGCCGGTCGGACCTGCGCGGGCACCAGACTGAACTTCGTGGTGTATCGGCCGCGTAACGGCGTGTGTCGCTTCGTTACGCTGCTCCCATGGCCGAACATCCTGCAACCGCTGGTGCGACGTCGGTCACACGACCGAACGATCTTCGCCTCGACGCCGTCGACCGCCGGCTCATCCGCCTGCTGCAGCAGGACGGGCGGATGCCGAACAACGCGCTCGCCGCGGCGGCCGGGATCGCCCCCTCCACGTGCCTGGCCCGGGTGCGCGCCCTGCGGCAGGCCGGGGTGATCCGGGGGTTCCACGCGGACGTCGCCCCGGAGGCGCTCGGGCGAGGGCTGCGCGCGATGGTCGCGGTGCGGATGGCCGCCGGGTCGCGGGCCGCGCTGGAGCCGTTCGCCCGGTCGGTCGCCGCGCGGCCGGAGGTGCTCGACGTCTACTTCCTCGCCGGCGCCGACGACTTCCTGCTCCACGTCGCGGTCCGGGACTCCGACGAGCTGCGGCGGTTCGTGGTCGAGCGGCTCAGCGACCGGCCGGACGTCGCGTCCACGGAGACGTCGCTGGTGTTCGAGCACCTGCGCGGCGCAGTCGGCGCCTGACGCGGGCGCCGTCGGCGTCGCTCAGCCGGTGAGCGCGTCCCGCACGGCCGCCCGGACGCGGGCCCTGTCCTGCAGCGCGCGCACGCGGCGGGCGGACGCGCCGTGAGCCCAGTCCCACCAGACGTGGTCGGTGCCGCGGGCGAGCGCCCACCCCGCGACGGCGGCCGCGTCGAGGCCCGCCCGGTCGGCGACCAGCCGCGTGCGGTCCGTGAGCGCGGCCGCCGGGTCCGACGAGCGCCACGGGTCCCCCACCTGCTCGATGAGCGGCGCCGGGTCGAAGGCCGGGTCGCCGCGCAGCGCCTTCGGGTCCAGCGCCACCCAGCCGTCCGGCCCGCGCAGCAGGTTGCCGGGGTTGAGGTCGCCGTGCAGGGCGACCACCCGCGGCGGTTCCGGGCGGCGCAGCTCCTCCGCGCCCGCCCGCAGCAGGCCCGTGTCCACGCGGACGCCGGCCCCGGCGGCCTCGGTCGCCCGGTGCTCCGCGAGGTCGGCCCACCGGGCGGCGACGTCACGCAGCGCCGGCAGCCCCGCCGGCACGGGTGCCGCGTGCAGCACCCGCAGCACGTCCGCGCCCGCCGCGAGCCGCGCGGCCACCGGCGTGCGGACCGCCCGCATCGGCGTCCCCGGCCGGACGCGCTCCAGCAGCAGCGCCCAGTCGGGCTCGTGGTGCGCGACGAGCCGCACCGCGCCGCCGGCGGCGTGCGCGCCCGGCCCCCCGGCCGCCGCCCGCTGCCACGCGCGCAGCACGGTCGCCTCGTGGCGCGCCTCGTCGTGCGGGAACGACACCTTGAGCACCAGGTCGGCGCCGTCCGGCCCGGTCGCCGGCGCGCACCACGACACGGAGCCCGACGGGAACGGGTCCCCCAGCGTCAGGTCCCAGCGGCGCACCGCGCGGTCGACGAGGCGCGGCAGCCGGGCGAGCCACTGCGCGCCGCCCGGGCTCCGGCCCGCTCCGCCGAGCAGTGCCGCCGGCAGCTCCGGTGCCGGGAGGCCGTCGCCGGCCGGGCGCGTCACACCAGCAGCGGATGCGGCGGCGGCGCCGGACGGGCCAGACTCGCGGGACACGGGCGACACGCTAGAGGTGAACGAGGGCCGGCCGCATGGAGACGTACCGCAAGCAGCGCGCCGGGGCGCCGGCGGGGTTCTTCGCGTGCGAGGCGGCGGGGCTGCGCTGGCTGGCCGTGCGCGGTGGCGCGCCCGTCGTCACCGTGCTCGGCGTGGGGGCCGACCACCTCGACCTGGAGCGCCTGCCCGAGGTCGCGCCCAGCCGCCGCGCGGCCCGTGAGCTCGGCGCGCGGCTCGCGGTGACCCACGACGCCGGCGCGCCGCGGTTCGGCTCCCCGCCGCCGGGCTGGGACCGCGACGGGTTCTTCGGCCCGCTCGACCAGCCCCTGCCGATGCCGGCGGGCGACCACGACCGGTGGGGCGCGTTCCTGGCGGACCGCCGGATCGAGCCGATGGCGGAGCTCGCCGCGCGGCGGCGCGCGCTCCCGCCCGCGGACCTGGAGGCGCTCGCTCGGCTGGCGGAGGTGCTGCGGGGCGGGGACCTCGACGACGACGAGCCCCCTGCGCGGCTGCACGGCGACCTGTGGTCGGGCAACGTGCTGTGGACGCCCGTGGGCGCGACGCTCATCGACCCGGCCGCGCACGGGGGCCACCGCGAGACGGACCTCGCCATGCTGGCCCTGTTCGGCTGCCCGCACCTCGACGAGCTGCTCGACGCGTACCAGGAGGTCCACCCGCTGCGCCGCGGCTGGCAGCACCGGGTCGCGCTGCACCAGGTGTACCCGGTGGGCATGCACGCGGTGCTCTTCGGCGGCGGCTACGCCGCGCAGCTCCGCCGGCTCGTCGCGCCGTACGTCTGACCCGCCGCTCGCCCCGGCCGGTGCCGGGGTCCGGCACCACGGCGGCCCCGGGCGGCGGCACCCTGGGGGTGCGCCGCTCCGGGGCCGCCGGCGCCAGGTGGCAGCATCCGTACGCCACCGTCCGTCGCGCCCGCTTGTCCTTCTCCCGCGCGACCTGAACCGTCCCGGCCTCGTTGAGGACCGTCGGTGACGAGCCACCCGTCCCGCGTCCGTCCAACCCTCGTGAGGGAAGCGTGCTCCGCGTCCGGGCCGGTCCCTCCCGCGGTGGGATGCTGCCACCACCGCGCGGACCGGGAGCCCGAGTCTCGCAGGGTAGAGCGCACGGGGGCCACGGATTATTCCGCCGGCGGAACGCAGCGGCGACGCCCGCCCGACGGGCACCGCCGCGACGCCCCGGACCTGCGCGTCTAGGCTCGAACCGATGTCCGACCCGCGCGTCCCCGCCCCCGATCCCGCCGACCGCCCCCGCGGCCCGCGGCCCGCCGCCGCGCCCGCCCCGGCTCCCCGCACAGCCCCGGGCGGCCGCGTCCGCCGCTGGCTGCCCCGGGTCCTGCTGGCGGTCGCCGCGGTGCTCGTCGCGCTCGGGTTCGGCGTGACGACGGCGAGCGCAGACCTCAGCCTCGGCCCGCACGAGGCCCGGTACGAGGTCACCACGGACTCGACCATCACGATCGACCTCGGGCCGCTCGGCACCCTGCGGATCGACTCGCCGCTGCCGCTGGGGCTCGGCACCCGGGTGGTGGTCGAGGAGATCCCGGCCGACGTGGACGCGCTGCAGGGTGTCGACACGCTCCAGGCGCTGACCGGCGACCTGAACGCCTACCTGCAGTTCTTCACCGGCCCGCAGGCCACCGTCGAGGACGCGGCGCGCGCCCTGGCGGCGAACGCCGGCCGGCGCTCGCTCGTCGCGCTCGCCGTCCTGCTCGCCGTGTGGTTCGGCGGCCGGGCGCTGCTGGGGGCCGCCCGCCGGCACGAGCTCGGGGCACGGATCGCACCGCACCGGCGGCAGATCGTCGGCGGCGCCACGGCCGTCGTGCTCGTCGGGGCCCTGCTGACGTCGAGCGACGAGGACCGGTCGCGCGCCGAGGAGGACGCGCAGGCCGCGTCCGCCGTGTTCGACGGCACACCGCTCGAGGGCGCGCGCATCACCGGGCGGCTCGGGGGCATCGTCGACACCTACGGCGGGCTGGTCGTGCGGGCGCTGCGCGAGAACGACGAGTTCTACCAGGAGGCCGACGACGCCCTCGTCGCCGCGTGGGCGGACTGGGAGGACCGCGACGCCGCCGCCGCGGCCCGACCGTCACCGAGCGCGGGCCCGAGCGCGCGCCCCTCCGGCTCGCCGGACGCCTCCCGCTCCCCCGCGGCGTCGGCCTCCCCGTCGTCGCCGACGCCGTCCCCGTCGCAGGACGCCGACACCGAGCCGGTCACGCTGCTCGTCGTGTCGGACCTGCACTGCAACGTCGGCATGGCCCCGCTCATCACGTCGATGGCGGAGCTGTCCGGGGCGCAGATCGTGCTCGACGCCGGCGACACCACGATGAACGGCACGTCCGTCGAGCAGTACTGCGTCAGCACGTTCGCGCGCGCGATCCCCGACGGCGTCGACCTCATCACCGCCCCCGGCAACCACGACTCGGCCGAGACCACCGCGCAGTACGCGCGCGCGGGCGCCACCGTGCTCGACGGCGCCGTGATCGAGGCCCGCGGCCTGCGGATCCTCGGCGACCACGACCCGAAGGCGACCCGGCTGATCGTCGAGCAGACCCAGGACGAGTCGTACGCGGAGGTCGGCGCCCGCCTGTCCCAGGTCGCGTGCGACGACGGCGCCGGAGTCGACCTCGTGCTGTTCCACAACCCGCGCTCGGCGCCCGCGATGCTCGCCGACGGCTGCGTGCCCGCCCTGGTGTCCGGCCACATGCACACCCGCACGGACCCGGAGCAGGTCGGCGAGGGCATCCGCTACATCTCGTCGTCCACCGCCGGCGCGCAGGAGAACGAGCCCCGCATCGGCCCCCTCAAGGGCACGGCCGAGATGACGCTGCTGCGCTGGGACCCCGACGCGCGCCGCATCCTCGACTGGCAGCTCGTCGAGATCGGGACCGACGCGAGCGCGACCGTCCACGACCGGGAGCGTTGGCCGGTCGTCGTCCCGGACCCCGACCCGGAGGCCGACGAGGACGAGGCCCCGGCCGGCACCCCGACGCAGGACGTCACGGAGCCCCCGGGCGGCTGACCGGCCTCCTCCCTCCCTGCGGGGCATCCCGGGCCCTGCGTGCCGCACCGGCCGGTTCCGTCCTCGCCGACCGCGCCCGGCGTGCCCGCCCGCACGGCGGCACGGGGACACGGCTACGACACGCGCGTCCGGCCCGTGAGACGCACCGGCCGCGGGCGGTGACGGGGCGGCCGGCACCGTGCGAGACTCGCCGCCATGTCGACCGCGCACCTCGCCTGCCGCCCGCTGCGGCGCGGGTGCGCGCGTGCGCTCTGTCGGGCCTGACCGCCTCCCCAGCCGTCAGCCACCCCGCGGGACCGCCGTCCCGCCCGCCGCGCGTCACCGCCGGCGGCCCGCCCGAGGAGCACCGTCGTGTCCGTCCTGAGCCCCGCCCTCCCGTCCGCCCGTCCCCTGCCCGTCACGGCGCCCCGGACGGCGCCGCGTCCCGCGGCCGCCCCGTCCCGCGCACCGCACGACCCCCGCGCCCTGCGCCGGCCGGCCGTCCCCGAGCCCGCCCGCCCAGCCGTGTCCGAGGACCTGCGCCGGTTCGAGGCCCTGCTCGCCGCCCTCCCCGTCGGACCGGCGGTCGTGGTCGACGTGCCCGGGCGCAGGCTGCTGGTCGACGGCCGCGCCGTGGACCTCACCCGTCAGGAGTTCGACCTCGTCACGTACCTGGCCCGGTCCGCCGGCCGGGTCGTCAGCCGCTCCGAGCTGTACGGGGCGGCGTGGCGCACCCGCGACCTCGCCGAGGGCACCCGCACGGTGGACGTCCACGTGCGACGGGTCCGCGCGAAGTCGGGGCTGGACGGGCTGATCACGACCGTGCGCGGCGTCGGCTACCGGCTGAACCCGATCGACGGGCTCCGCGTCCAGGAGGGCTGACGGCGCGGTCCGGGGCTGCGGTGGCGGGAGCCCGCGCCCGGGGCGACGCTGGCGTGGGGTGCGGGACGAGCGCCCCGTCCACCCGGCGCACCCGCAGGAGGACCCGTGTCGCAGGACGACGCCAGCAGCGAGCGGACCACCACGCCCGACCCGGACGACCCGCGCAAGCCGGACTCCCCCGACGACCTCACGCGGCGGTCCTGGCGCTACGTGCTGCGCACGACCGTCCGGGAGTTCCAGCACGACCAGTGCACCGACCTCGCGGCGGCCCTCACGTACTACGCGGTGCTCGCGCTGGCCCCGGCGCTGCTCGCCCTGGTCTCGGTGCTCGGCCTGGTCGGCGACGGCGAGCAGCTGGTCGAGGAGGTGCTGCGCACCGTCCGCGAGTCCGGGCCGGAGGGCGCGGCCGACACGCTCGACCCGATCCTGTCCGGCATCGCCGCGAGCCCCGGCGCCGGCCTGGCGTTCGTGCTGTCGCTCGTGCTCGCGCTGTGGTCCGCGTCCGGGTACGTCGCGGCCTTCAGCCGGGGCATGAACCGGGTGTACGAGATCGACGAGGGCCGCCCGATCTGGAAGCTGCGCCCGGTCCTGCTGCTGGTGACGCTCGTGCTCGTGCTGTTCGCGGTCGCCGTCGTCCTGGCGCTGGTGGTGTCCGGGGACGTCGCGCGGTCCGTCGGGGACGCGATCGGGGTCAGCGACGCCACCGTCACCGTGTGGAACATCGCGAAGTGGCCGGTCGCGCTCGTCCTGGTGGTGCTGGCGGTCGCGATCCTCTACTACGCGACGCCGAACGTGCAGCAGCCGAGGTTCCGCTGGATCAGCCCCGGCGCGGGGGTCGCCGTGGTCGTCTGGCTGCTCGCCTCGGCGGCGTTCGGGTTCTACGTGGCGAGCTTCGGGTCGTACGACAGCACCTACGGCTCGCTGGCGGGGGTCATCATCCTGCTGCTGTGGCTCTGGCTGACGAACCTCGCGCTGCTGTTCGGCGCGGAGCTGGACGCGGAGGTGGAGCGGGGACGCGAGCTGCAGGGCGGCATCGCGGCGGAACGCACGATCCAGCTCCCGCCGCGCGACACGCGGGCCAGCGACAAGCGCCGCGCGAAGGCCGAGGAGGACGTCCGGCGGGGGCGCGAGCTGCGGCAGTCCCGCGCCGGACGCCGGCCGCGGTGACCTGCGCACCGTCCTGACGAACGAACGAACGAACGAGCGGACGGGCGGACGGGCGGCGGCGCTCACCCCGCCCCGGTGCCCACGAACTCCCAGTGCCACGGCTCCTGGGGGCCGGACCCGCCCGGACCCATCGCCTCGGGGTGGACCCAGCCGTGCTCCGGCCCGTGCTCGGCCATCCACCGGTAGAGCGGCGAGTCGAACCGGCCGACACCTCCGAAGCCCCGGAAGTCGACCGCGACGCCCCAGCCGTGGTGCGAGCGCCCGGGCGGCGCGGCGAGCGACCCCTTGGCCTGCCGCACGGACACCTGCGCCGCGTAGGTCCGGTAGGTGTCCCCCACCGGGAGCGAGGAGCCGTGCTCCGCGCGGAACTCCGCGTCGAGCGCCACGAGCGCGTCGACCGCGTCGCAGCGCAGGCGGGCGCCCTCCGCGAACGGCACCGGGCACAGCAGCGCCGGGTCCAGCGTCCCGTCGGCGCGCAGCGGCCCCGACGCCGCTGACGGCGAGCCGGCACCCGGGGCCGCCGCCCGCGCGAAGGCCTCCGCGCGCCGGCCGGCGTCCGCCGCGGCCGCCTCCAGGGCGGTGAGCCCGTCGGTGACCGCGACCGGCCCGGGCGCGGGGCCGGCCCGCTCGACCGCGAACGACAGCCGGAAGACGTCGGCCGCCGCCGCGCGGACGTCCGCCGCCACCGCGACGCGCTCCCCGGGCGTGCCCGCCGTCGGGGCGGGGTCGCCGTCCGGGCCGGGCGCGCCGTCCGGGCCGGACGGGCCGGACGGGCCGGACACCTGCGCGGACGGACCGGCCGACCGTCCCACCGGCACCGGGTGCGCCACGGCGACCGCGCCGCCCAGCCGCGCGGACGCGTCGCGCAGCGTGGTCACCGCGTCGTCGAGGTCGGCGAGGCCCGGGCGGGGTGCCGGGGCGATCCGCAGCGCGTCGACGCCGTCGGCGGCCTGCAGCGCCCCGCGGGCCAGCAGCAGCGACTCGGTCGCCACCCGCTGCGCCTGGGCCCGGGCCTGGGCGCCGAGCCGGAGTCCCTCCGCGTCGGCGGCGCCGCCGGACGACGGGACCGGGGACGACGACGGGACCGGGGACGTCGACCCCGCGGTGCGCTGCGGTCCCCCGGGGCCGGTGACGCCGCGCTCGGCCGCGACGGCCCGCTCCGAGCCCGCCCCGCCACCGCCGCCACCGCTGCCGCCCGCACCGCCCGCAGCGGCGGCCACGGCCAGGCCCACCACCGTCACGCCGCGCGCCGTGCCGCGCAGCGCCCTCGCCGCCGGTCCGAGGCTCGCCCGTCCCTCCCGCCGGTGGCGGGGCGCCCGACCGGACCTCGCGGCCATCGCGGCTCCCGGGAGTGCGCGGGGCGGAGCGTCCCGCACGGACGCGGCGACCGGGATCCCGGCCCCGCGGCGGCTCGCGCGGCGAGCCGTCCTCCTCACGCTAGGAACGCCCCGCAGGGGTGTCAACGCCCGCCGGTCCGCGGCCGCCGTGACGCGCGCGAGCGGCCCGGTCCGGCGTCGCCGCGCTCACACGTCGCCGCGGGCACGCTCCGCCGACCGCACCCGCGCCTCGGACCGCTCGGCGGCCCGGTGGGCGGACGTGCGTGCGGACCTCGCCCGTCGCAGCTCCAGGCCGGCCTCCCTCGCGGAGCCCTCGACCTCGGCGAGCACCTCCCGCAGCCGCGCGATCTCCGCCCGGGTCGACTCGACCTCGTCCGCGAGCTCGGCGGCACGTCGATCCGCCGCCTCGACCCGCGCGTCGGCCTCGTCGCGCGCCGCCCGGTCGGCGGCAGCGGCCTCGCGGGCGAGCGCGACGTCCGCGTCGGCGGCACGGCGCGCCGCGTCCCGGCGCCGAGCGGCCTCCTGCGCGCGCGCAGCCTCGCGCGCCTGCTCCTCCTCGCGCGCCTGCTCCGCCTCCCGGGCCTGCTCCGCCCCGCGGGCCTGCTCCGCCTCCCGGGCCCGCTCCGCCTGCCGGCCCCCCGCCGTCCCCCGAGCGGTCGGCGTCCCCCGCCCCGTCGCCCCGGCGCCGTCCTCGCGGACCACCCGGGCAGGCCCGCCGCCGGGCCGCTCGGGCTCCTCCGCCGTGATCAGCCGCCCGCGTCGGCGGGACGCGGGCCGCGCCGGCCGCTCGTCGGGCGCCACCGGGTCGCCCACCTCCCGCAACGGCGTGCGCCGCTGCGGCGCACCCTCCAGCGCGGGTGCTCCGGGGACGGCGGTCGCGCCCGTGACGTCCACGGGCTCGAACCCGGAGGAGAAGAGGTCGCGCACCAGCAGCCCCGTCGCGACCGCAGCCGCGGCGTCCGGGTCGCCCATCGCCGCACGCAGCGTGGCCTCGACCTGCCCGCGGGCGGCCGCACCGCCCCGAGCGGAGCCGTCGGCGGCGAGGGACAGCGCCACGGGGACGACAGAGGCCAGAGCCTGCTGCTGCTGGGCGTGCAGCGCGCGCAGGTCGGCACCGGCGAGCGCGGACTGGGCCTCGCGCAACCGCACCCCGAGATCCAGCAGCCGTGCGAGGTCCTCCGGGTGGTGCCGCAGCAGCAGGTTCACCGCCGCGGCCGCGGTGGACGGCTTGCGGAGCCCCGCCACGGCGCGCGCCAGCTCGCGGTCGCCGGCAGCCCGGGCCGCCCGTACGGCAGCGGTCCGCTCCGCTGTGAACCGCGCGGGCGGCACGCCGTACAGGTCCGCTGCCGCGCGCACCAGCCCCGGGTCCGCCTCCGTCTCGTCCGCCACGGGTCCTCCTCCCCCGGCCCACCCTGCCGGACCGCGCCCGGCCCGGCCACACACCGCGGCGTGGACCGGCGCGTCCCGCGGCGCGGACGGCGTCCCCGGCGCCACGCACCGGCGATAGCCTCGGCCGGGACGCGCGGGAGGACGGTGGCACGGTGCCGGGTGGGTTCGAGATCGGCCGCGACGGACCGTCGGCCGTGGTGGTCGGGGTGGACGGGTCGGACCCGTCCCTGCGTGCGGTGGCCTACGCGGCCGGGGTGGCGCGGCGCCAGCGCAGCCGGCTCGTCCTGGTCTACGCGCGGGAGCCAGCCGGGGGCCTGGCGTCGCTCATGGACAGCACGGGCACCGGCATCGCGGCGGCCGTGCTGCACCAGGACGACGTGCAGCGTCAGGTCGAGGGCATCGTCGCGCTCGGCGCCGCCGAGGGCATCCCCGCCGAGCTCGTCGTCCGCGCCGGGGACCCGTACCAGGTGCTGTCGGCCGTGGCGCACGAGGTGCGCGCCGACAGCGTCGTGGTCGGGTCGTCCGCGAGCATCGGCCACCGCGTCGCCGGTTCGCTGGCGGTGCGGCTCGTCCGGAACGCGCGCTGGCCGGTCACCGTCGTGCCCTGACCCCATCGCGCCGCGCCCCGGCCGCGCCCCCGTCCGAGGAGCGCCTCCTCAGCCGGCCGCCCGCAGCAGCCCCGACTCCCACGCCACCGCCGTGTCGAGCGTGACGTACCCGCGGTCGGCGAAGAACACCGTCACCCGGTCCTCCTCGACCACCGACACCTGCCCGGGCCCGAACTCGGCGTGCTCGACGGGCTGGCCGGGGCGCACCGGCGCGTCCCGGACCGCCACCGACGTCCCCGCCTCGCAGGAGTCGCACGTCCCGCACGGCCGGGGGTGCGGCTCGCCGAGCAGCTCCAGCAGCAGCCGGCGGCGGCAGTCGGTCGTGTCGGCGTACGCGCGCACGACCTCGACGCGGGAGCGCTCGACCGCGCGCCGCTCCTCGTGCCGCGCCGCGGCCTCCTCGGCGGCGCGGGCCGCGGTCACCCCGGTCGGTCGCAGCCCGCCGCGCGCGTCCCGCTCGAGCGCGCCGACCTCGAGCAGCACCCCGACGGCCCGCGAGGCGGTGCGTGCCGCGAGCCCCGAGGCCCCGACGACCGCCTGCTGGTCCGCGGCGCCGTCCGCCACCGCGGCGAGCACGGCCGCGAGCGTGGCGCGACGGGGGACGCCGCCCGCGCGCAGGTACTGGTTGAGGCCGAAGTCCTCGGGCCGGACCACGAGCTCCGCGCGCGCCGGCTCGCCGTCCCGGCCCGCGCGCCCGACCTCCTGGTAGTACGCGTCGAGCGACGTCGGAGGTCCCGCGTGGACGACGAACCGCACGTCGGCCCGGTCCACGCCCATGCCGAACGCGCTCGTCGCCACCACCAGGTCGTGCTCGCCCCGGAGGAACGCCCGCTCGACGGACGCGCGCCCGGCCGCCGGCAGCCCCGCGTGGTAGCCGAGCGCCGGCCGGCCCGCGGCTGCGAGCCGCTCCACCAGCTCCTCGACGTGCGCACGGGTGCGTCCGTACACGAGCCCCGCCCCCTCCAGCCCGAGGACGGCCGCCACGACCCGGTCGTCCCGCTCCCCCGGCGTGGCGGCGTGGCGGGCGCCGAGCCAGATGTTCGGGCGGTCCGCGTCGTGCACCAGCACGCGCGGCTCCGTCATCCCCAGCCGCTCGACGACCTCCTCGCGCACGTGCGGCGAGGCGGTGGCGGTGAGCGCGAGCACGCGGGGTCCGCCGAGCCGCCGCACGGTCGAGGCGACGTGCACGTAGTCGGGCCGGAAGTCGTGCCCCCACTCGCTCACGCAGTGCGCCTCGTCCACCACCACCAGCCCGACGGGGGCGCGGTCGAGCGCGTCGGCCACCGGCTCGCGCACGAGCTGCTCCGGCCCGAGCACCAGCACGTCGAGCTCCCCGGCGGCCGCGCGGTCCAGCGCAGCCCGGACGGACGCCGCGGTGCGGGCCGAGCTCACCGCCTCGGCGCGCAGTCCCGCCGCCCGCAGGCCGTCGACCTGGTCCCGCTGCAGGGCGAGCAGCGGCGAGACGACGACGGTCAGCCGACCGCTGAGCAGCGTCGCGATCGCGTAGACCGCCGTCTTCCCGGCGCCCGAGCGTGCGACCAGCAGGGTGTCGTGGTCGTGCAGCCCGTCCAGGGCGTCGCGCTGCGCCTCCCGCAGGCGGTGGCCCTCGCCGAGCACCCGCCGGACGGCGTCCGCCAGCGCCGGCGGGTGCCCGCCGGTCGCGTCCCCGCCCACGCCGTCAGCGCCGGGGGCGGTGCAGGGCCAGGAAGAACCCCAGCCCGCTGACCACGATGCCCGCGGTGAACCCGGTGATCGACGCGTGGTCGACGGCGAAGCCCATGAGCCAGAACCCGCCCAGCATCAGGGCGAAGCAGAACAGGAACAGCAGCACGCGGGCGGCCGGGGGCGGCGGGGGCTGCTCCTCGGTGACGCGGGCGCGCTCGATCTCGTCGGCCTGCGAGGCGGACATGCGATGACCTCCTGGTGGGGCGCCCGGCAGCGGGGCCGGGCGGGGCGGGTGGGGCCGACATCCGGCCCCGTCGACGCTAGGCGCGGGCGACGCGGCCTGCCACCGGACGGGATCAGGCGTCGACGGCGCCGTCGTCCCCGGCGGGCCGGGTGGACGCGCCGTGCACGGCGACCTTCGCCCGGTCCGGGAGCACGGCCGCCGCGACGGCCTGCAGCCGGGCTTGGAACGAGCGCACGACGACCTCGGCCTTGCCGGCCACCAGCCCCTCGAACGCCTGGTCGGCGACGTCGGCCGGGTCGTCCTGCGGTCCGCTGCCCACCGGGGTGTCCTCCATGCCCGCACGCTCGAAGAACCGCGTGTCGGTGGGGCCGGGCAGCAGCGACGTGACGGTGACGCCCGTGCCGGACAGCTCGTGCCGCAGCGCCTGGGCGAACGAGTGCACGAACGCCTTCGAGGCCGCGTAGGTGGCGTACCAGGGACCCGGCACGAGCGCGGCCGTCGACGCGGTGACCAGGACCCGGCCGGCGCCGCGCCCGACCATCGCGGGCACCAGCGCCTTCGCGAGCCGCACGGTGCCGACGACGTCCAGCGCGATCACGGCGAGGTCGCCCTCCAGCGGCGTCTCGACGAACGCGCCGCCGCGACCGGTGCCGGCGTTGAGCGCGAGCGCGTCCACCGGACGCCCGGTCGCCCGCACCTCGGCGACCAGCGCGTCGACGCCCTCCGCGGTCGCGAGGTCCACGCGGACGGGCCGGACGGCGGCGCCCGAGGCCCCGAGGGCGTCCGCGGCGACGGCCAGCTCCGCCTCGTCCGCGGCCACCACCAGGTCGAACCCCTCCTCGGCGAACCGGCGGGCGAGCTCCAGGCCGATGCCGCTGGACGCGCCCGTCACGACAGCGAGCGGGCGGGCCGAGGGAGGGCCGGCGGTCGCGCGCGGCGACGCGACGGGGTCGGTCACGTCGGTGGCGGCGCCGGGCGTGGTCTCGGACATGGCTGCTCCCGCTGAGTTCCCGGGGGCCTCGACCCGACCCGCTCCCCGCGACGCTAGGCGCCGCCCCGGCGGGCTGCCACCCGGCCGGGTGTCGCAGGCAGCGGCTAGCATCTCGCCCTTGTGAGCCGCCTCGTCGACGCCGTCGCGCCCCCGCGGCTCGGCGTGCCGTTCCGGTGGCTGCTCGCGTCGTCGTGGGTCAGCAACGTGGGCGACGGCATCGCGCTCGCCGCCGGGCCGCTGCTCGTGGCCTCGCTGACCTCCGACGCTCGGCTCGTGGCACTCGGGGCGACCCTGCAGTGGCTGCCCCCGCTGCTGTTCGGCCTGCTCGCGGGAGCTCTGGCCGACCGCTGGGACCGCCGCCGGATCGTGCTGGTCGTCAACGTGGCCCGCGCGGTCGTCCTCGCGACGCTCGCCGTCGCGGTGGCCGGCGGCCACGCCACCGTCGGCCTCGTCCTGGGCCTGCTGTTCCTCCTGGGGACCGCCGAGGTGTTCGCCGACAACGCCGCGCAGACGTTCCTGCCGATGCTCGTGGCGCGCGACGACCTGGCCGTGGCGAACGCCCGCCTGCAGACGGGCTTCATCACGCTCAACCAGCTCGCCGGCCCGCCCGTGGGCGCCGCGCTGTTCGCCGCCGGGGCCGCGTGGCCGGCCGCGGGCCAGGCGCTGATCGTGTCCGCGGCGGCCGCGCTCGTCGCGCGGATCGTCCTGCCGCCGCACCGGCCCGACCCGGCTGCCCGGCAGCACCTCGGCCGGGACATCGTCGAGGGGCTGCGCTGGGTGCGCCACCACGCCGCCGTGCGGACCCTGGTGCTGACGATCTTCACGTTCAACATCACCTTCGGGGCCGCCTGGTCGGTGCTCGTGCTGTACGCGACGCAGCGCCTGGGGCTCGGGTCCGTCGGCTTCGGGCTGCTCACCACCGTCAGCGCCGTCGGCGGTCTCGCCGGCACGGCGGCCTACGGGTGGATCACGCGACGCGTCTCGCTCGGGAACCTCATGCGGATCGGGCTCGTCGTCGAGACCCTCACGCACCTCGGCCTCGCGCTGACCCGGCAGCCCGCGGTCGCGCTCGCCATCTTCTTCGTCTTCGGCGCGCACGCGTTCGTCTGGGGCACCACCTCGGTCACCGTGCGGCAGCGCGCCGTCCCGCGCGCGCTCCAGGGTCGCGTCGGCGCGGTCAACACGGTGGGTGTCTTCGGCGGCCTCGTCCTCGGGTCCGGGCTGGGCGGGGTGCTCGCGGAGCGGTACGGCGTGGCGGCGCCGTTCTGGTTCGCGTTCGCGGGGTCGGCCCTGTTCGTCGCGCTCATCTGGCGCCAGCTCCGGCACGTCGCGCACGCGGACGAGCGCGAGGCACCCCTCCCGGAGGGCTGACCCCGCCCGACGCGCGGGCCCGTCCCCGGGCGCGCGCGCCCCGCGGCGTCAGGCGGGTGCCGGCGTGTCCGCGAGCCCTGCGATCGGCTTCGTGCGCGAGCGACCCGCGGCGTCCTTGAGGACCACGTACTTGAGGTCGACGTGCGGCTCCAGGGCGCTGAACTTGTCGTTCGGCGCGCCGATGACGAGCTGGAACCCCAGGCCCCGCCACGCGCCGACCGCCCGCCCGGTGAACCGCGCGTCGGCCTTGATGAGGGCCTCGTCCAGGAACACCGGGGCGTACCGCGGGCGCTCCGCCCCGGCGTCGCCGAGCTGGTACCGCAGCGCGGCGCCGACGATGAACGCCACGAGCTCCTGGGACTCACCGCCGGACTTCTCCCCGATGTGGTCGTAGAGCGCCACGTGGTTGCCGTCCAGGTCGGTCTTCTCGGCACTGAGCCGCACGTGCCGGCGCACGTCCACGAGGTCCGCGAAGTCCGGGGCGGTGCGCCGGATCCGGTCGACGACCTTCGCCATGCGCAGGTAGCGGCGCTCGCGCTCCGCGTCCGTCGCCTCGGTGGACAGCTCCTCGCGCAGGTCGCGCAGCTCCTTGCGGAACCGGGCGACGACGGTGGACTGGGTGTCGCGGGCGTCGATGCGCAGGCGGTGGTCGTCGTCGGCGAACGGCAGGTCCGCGAGGATGTCGTTGACCGGCCGGATGCGCTCCTTGATCTCCCGCACGGACCGGGCGAGCGCGTTGTGCAGGTCCGTCAGGTCGTTGCCGGACAGCCGCAGCAGGCTCCGCCGCCACTCCCCCTCGAGCTCGTGCAGCGCGCTGGTCTCGAGCTCGGTGAGGATCCGCTCGAAGTCCCGGTACGACTCCTCGGGGTCGGTGCCGAGGTTCGGGTCCGGCCACCGCTCGACGAAGGTCTCGAACGTGCGTCGCAGCGCGTCCCGGGACGCGCCGACCACGCCCTCGGCCGCCTGGCGGTCGGCCCGGAGCAGCTCGGCGGCGTGCGCCACCGTGCCGTCGAACGCGGCGAGCGCCTGGACGGGCGCGGCGTCGGCCGGGACGTCCGCCCCGGCACCGCCGAGCAGCTGCTCGAGGTACGCGCGCTGCTCCGGCGCGGCCGTCGTGCCGGCGTCCTGCGCGTCGTCGAGCGCCTGCTGGGCGCGGTCGACCTCGTCCGTGGTGTCCGACCAGGAGGCGGTGAGCCGCTCGGCGTCCCCCTTGGCGCGGCCCAGCTTCTCGGTGAGCGCGGCGACGGTGATGTCGAGCTCGTCCGCGCGCCGCTGCAGGCGCACCACCTCGGGGTTGCCGGACGTGACGTCCTCGATGACCTGCGTCCAGCGGGCCCGCTCGGCGTCCACGGCGGCGACGTCCACCTGCTCCCAGGTGACCGCGACGACGGCCTCGTAGGCGCGGCGGCGGGCGTCCTGCTCGTCCAGGCGGGCTGCCGCGGCCTCGACGTCGCGCTCGGCGAGCTCGACGCGCCGCTCGGCCAGCTCGATCTCCCGGTCGAGCTGCGCGAGCCGCCGGGTGTTGGTGAAGCCGAGGACGTTCGCACGTCCCTGGCCGCCGTGCGCACCCCGCAGCCCCTCGGAGACCTGGCCGGCGCGCGTCAGGGCCTTGGTGTGCTGCGCGAGCTCGCCGGGCGTGTCCACGCAGACGTACGCGTGCCGGTCCGCGAGCTCGTTGCGCAGCCAGCCGCTGAACGGCCCGGACCGCAGCTCGAGCCGCCCGGGCAGCGTCCGCGGGTCGAGCGCGACGTCGGAGCGCTGCCCGGTGGGGACGCCCTGGTACCGCAGGCGCCTCCCGAGCCGCACGGCGTCGATCGCCCGGCGGAACGCCCCCAGACGCGCCGCGTCGACCAGCAGCGTCGTCGCGAAGCCGCCGAGCGCGAGGTTGAACGCATCGCGCCACGGCTCGTGCTCGGTCCGCACCTCGAGCAGCTCGCCCACGAAGGGCAGCTCGTCGGCGGTCAGCCCCGCCGCCTCGGCGAGCGCCGCGCGCGCCCGCAGCAGGTCACCGGGGATGCTGCCCTGCTGCCGCTCCGCCTCCGCCCGGTCGGCGCGCAGGCCGGCGAGCTCGCCGCGAGCGTCCTTGCGCTCGGCCATGGCCGCGCCGAGGCGCTCGCGCGCGTCCTGCTTCGCGCCGTCGTCGGCCAGCGCGGTGCGGGCCTGCTCGGCCAGCGCCTCGAAGTCGGCCGCGGTCGGCACCCCGACGCCGAGCACGTCGGCCAGCACCTCGTCGAGCCGGGCGCGGGCCACGGAGACGCGGGCGTGCCGGTCGTCGGTGGCGCGCAGCTCGCGCTGGGCGCGGGACAGCCGGTCGCCGCCGGACACCCACAGGGTCTCCTTGACGCCCTCGAGCTCCGCCCGGGCGGCCGCGATGCGCGCCGCGAGCTCGTCGGCCTCCCGCCGGGCCCCGTCGTGCCGGTGCTGCAGGTCGGCCTCGACGGCACGCAGCAGGCCGAGGCGGCGGTCGTGCCGCCACAGCGCGGCCGGGGAGGCGTCGTCGTCGAACGAGCCGACCGACGCGATGACGCGCAGCCGCTCGGCGGCCTCCTCGGCGGCGGCGCGGTGCGCGCGGATCGGCTCCAGCGCCTTGACCTGCTGCCGCGCGGTGATCATCTGCTCGCGGGTGCCGGACAGCTTGTCGAACTGCTCGACGACGGCGTCCGCGGTCGCGAACGTGCTCGGCTCCTCCAGCACCATCGCCTTGTAGAGCGCGTCGACGGTCGTGATCTGCTGGCCGGCCTGGATGCGGCCGAGCAGCCCGACGGCCTTGCCGCCGTCGCCGGTCGCACCGATCCCGAGGGTCGAGTGCAGCCGGGCCGTGAACTCGCGGTCGGTGTCGAACGCGCCCAGGCCCGCCGCCGCGACGGCCGCCCGTCCGAACCGGTCGGCCGCCGCTGGCTCGAGGTCGCGCAGGTCGAAGCCGCCCTCGCGGGTCGCCCGCACCGCGGTGACGTCCTCCAGGGTCCGCGCCGCCGCGGGGACGTACCAGGCGCGCACGGCCGTGAACTCGCGGCCCGACTGGTCCGCCCACGTCATCGCGATCGCCGACCAGGTGTCCTGGCCGTCGCCGCGCAGCACCCGCTGGCGGGTGCCGTCCTCGGTGCGGGACTCGTCGAGCTTGCCGCGGGCGTAGGACAGGATGTTGCGCTGGTCCTTGCCGCGGGGCCGGCCCACGACGCCGCCGTTCGACGCGCCGTTGAACGGCGTGGTGTGGGGCATGAGGAGCGCGATGTACGCGTCCATCAGCGTCGACTTGCCCGAGCCCGACCCGCCGGACAGCAGCGTCGCCGTCGGCGCGAGGCGCACCCGGTGGTGGCCGTCGTACCCGCCCCAGTTCACGAGCTGCAGGTCCCGGGCGAGCCACTGCTGGCCCGTCGAGGCGGCCGGGATGAGGCCGAACAGCGTGTCGACCATGGTCATCGGGCGGGCTCCTCGTCCTGCGGCGCGGCGTCGTCCTGCGGTGCGGCGTGGTCGTCCGGGGCGTCCTCGTCCGCCGGCTCCGGCGTCCCGTCCTGCGGCACGGTCGCGGCGGGGCTGCGCAGCCACGCGCGCAGCTCCGTGAGCCGCTCGTTGCTCAGGACGATCTCGACCAGGGCGGTCACCCGGTAGCGCCCCTCGGACTCCTCCTCGATGACGCCCTCCTTGGCGAGCCGGGCGACCGCGCCCCGGATCTCGCGCTGGCGGGAGGCCACGTTCGTGTCGTCGGGGTCGTAGTAGGTCAGGGCCGTCTGCTCGAGCTCCTCCACGTCCACGCGCGCCGAGCTCTCGCCCGCCCCGCGCTCGCGCTGGAAGACCGTGCGCAGGTGCACCAGCACCAGCGTCTCGGCGCGGCTGTACGGCTCGTCGCGCAGCAGGACGGGCACGTCGAGCTCCGCCGAGCGGACCTGCCGCTTGTAGGCGATGCCGCGGTCGTGGTCGACCACCAGGTGCACGAACAGGTCGTGCAGCCGCGACTCGATCACCTGCTGGTGCGCGAGCAGCGTGCGCCACTGCGCGGGGTTCCGCTCCGCCAGCAGGAACCGGCGCTGGAGCAGCCGCACGAGGACGCGGCGGACGTCGGCGTCGAGCGTGCCCGAGTCGCCGGCGAACAGCTCCGCGGGGTCGTCCTCCATCGCGACCGGCGGGATGAAGCCGCCGGACGCGTCGCGCTCCCCGTCGAGGTCCGTGACGCCGACCTCGATCGGCGCGCTCGTGTCAGTGCCGGTCATCGCTGCCGTCCTCCATCCGTGTGGTGACACCCTCGAACGCGAACCGCCGGCGGCTGCCGTCCGGGCGCACCGCCTCGACGTACGCGACGGCGCCGGTGTCCGTCATGCCGTGGGCGTCGGCGATCTCGAGCAGGCCCAGCAGGTCCACGGGACGGCGCAGGTCCGCGGGCGCGGCCCCGAACGCGGCGGCCAGGTCCAGCTCCATCCCGCCGTCCGCCCCGCCGCCGGCCCGTGCGGCCCACGCCGCCAGGTGGGCGCGCAGCTCCGCGTAGTGCGGACCGCCCCACGCGCGGGCCAGCGTCGCGGACGCGTCGTCGTCCTCGTCGTCCTCCCAGGCGTGCAGCGGCGCGGGCGGCTCGGGCGGGCGCAGGTCCCCGGCGGACTGGCGCAGGTGCTCGACCTCCGCGACGGGCAGGCGCCGCAGCGGCTCGACGGCCTGCCCGCGGCGGGAGCCCGGCAGCCAGTGCTGCAACCCGGTCATCACGTCGCGGAGCAGCTCGTCGACCTGCCGGTCCCGCAGCGGGTCGTGGTGGCGCACCTGCGCGGTGATGACGGCCGACGCCTCGCGCTGGGCGGCGAACACCTGCTCCAGCCCGCGCTCGATGCGCCGCCCGAGGTCGCGCAGCTCGGCGCGCTGCGGCGCGGGGAGCATCCGCGTGAACGGGTGGCGCAGCACCACGTCGAGCTGCGCGGACAGCGTGTCGAGCCGCTGCGGGTCCCCGATGAGGCGCAGCGCCCCGGAGAACGCCCGGCCCTCGACGGTGGACTCCATGACGTGCTCGCCGCGCTCCAGGTACTCGCGCAGCACCGCGCCCGTGGGCCGCTCGTCCTGGCGCAGGGCGGTGACGACGTCGCGCTGCATCGCCTTGATCGACTCCGCGACGCGGGCGAAGTCGGCCGGGAGCTCCCGCACGAGGTGCAGGACGTTCTCCGCCTCCTCGAGCAGCTGCTCGTCGTCCGCCCGCTCGACCTCGCCGGTGCGCTCGATGCGCTCGGCCTCGGCGCGCAGCCGGGCGATCTCCGCCTCGAGCCGCGACAGCCGCACCAGGACGTCGGGGTCGGCCTCCTGCGCGAGGTGCTCGACGGCGTCCAGCAGCGTCCGCACGCGCGACTGCGAGACCCGGGCCCGTCCGCCACCGGCCCGGCCCGCGACCTCGAGCGCGCCGACGGCGTGCGCGGACAGCCGGTACGTCTCCACGTCGTCGTCCAGCACCTGCCGCACGAGCCAGCCGGCGTCGGCCCACTGCCGGCACAGGTCGCGCGCCGTGCCGACGGGCAGGTCGTCCCCGTACCCGGCCGCGCGGAGCTGGTCGAGCGCGTCGGCGACCTCGGTGTGGGCGTCCGCGACGGGCACCTGCGGGCGCTCCGGGGTGAAGACGAGCGACAGCAGCGACACCACGAGCGGGGCGTGGCGCTTGTGCAGCAGGTCGAGCATCGGGTTCTGGAAGGCCCGGACGGCGCCCTGGTACGCCCCTTCGGCTCGCGTGATCATCGCCGGACAGCGTAGGTGAGGCGGAGCGCACGTCGTGACACCCGGCCGCCGTCCGGCCGCCGTCCCGGTCCCGTGGGGCCGTGTCCGGCGCCTGCGGGCTCCGTTCGGCTCGCGGACTCCCGGTGCGCCCCGGCGGCCCGCCCTCTAGCCTGGACTCTCGGTGTGCCGGGAAGTCTGGTCGGCTCCCCGCGCGGCGACCCTCCACGCGGGGACGCGACGCGCCCCAGGAGCACCCCATGCCGCACCCGACGCACCTGCCCGCCCCCACCGGCCTGCGCCGCTGGGCGTCCGCCGAGACGACCGGCGGTGCGCTGCTGATCGCCGCCGCCGTGCTCGCCCTGGTCTGGGCGAACTCGCCGTGGCGCGACGCCTACCACGAGGTGTCGTCGCTGGTGGTCGGCATCGAGGCGTGGCACCTCGACCTCGACCTCGCCCACTGGGCGTCGGACGGCCTGCTCGCGGTGTTCTTCTTCGTGGTCGGCCTGGAGCTCAAGCACGAGATCGTCGCCGGGAGCCTGCGGGACCCGCGGCGGGCCGCCGTCCCGGTCGTCGCGGCGGTCGGCGGCATGCTGGTGCCGGCGGCGGTGTACCTCGCGGTGGTCGGCGTCGCCGGTGACGCCCCGTCCCGCGCGGGCTGGGCGGTGCCGACCGCGACCGACATCGCCTTCGCGCTCGCCGTCCTGGCGATCTTCGGCCGCGGCCTGCCGGTGGCGATCCGGACGTTCCTGCTGACGCTCGCGGTGGTGGACGACCTGCTCGCGATCGTCGTGATCGCGGTGTTCTACTCCGACGGCGTGGCGGCGGGCCCGCTCGCGGCCTCCGTCGGCGCGGTGGTGCTGTTCGCGCTCGTCGCCCGGTCCCCGTACGTGCACCCGTGGCTGCTGTGGGCCCTCGGCCTGGTGGCGTGGGCCTGCATGCACGCCTCCGGGGTGCACGCGACGATCGCCGGCGTGCTGCTGGGCCTGACCGTCCCCGCACGGCCGGTGAACGCCGAGCACGTCACCCGGGTGCACCGCTACGAGCACGCGATGCGGCCGTGGTCGGCCGTCGTGGCGCTCCCGCTGTTCGCGTTCTTCGCCGCCGGCGTGACCCTGGTCGGCGGCTCGGGCCTCGCGGGTGTCCTGGGCGACCCGGTGGTGCCGGCGGTCGTGCTGGGCCTGGTGCTGGGCAAGGTGGTCGGCATCGTCGGGGCTGTCGCCGTGGTCACCCGGGTGTCGCCGCTGCGGCTCCCGGACGGCGTGGGGCTGCGCGACCTGCTGCCCGTCGGGCTGCTCGCCGGGATCGGGTTCACCGTCTCGCTGCTGATCGCCGAGCTCGCGTTCGCCGGGGACGACGGCCGGGCCGGGGCCGCGAAGATCGCCGTGCTCGCGGGCACGGCGCTGTCGGCCACGGGCGCCGCGGTGCTGCTGCGCCGGGACGCGCGGCGGGCGCGGGCCCGCGACGAGAACTCCGACGGCGTGGTCGACGCGGTGCAGCCCGCGGTGGGCGGCGGGACGACCGGCCCGGGCGTGACCGGCCCGGGCGTGTGACCGGCCCGGACGCCGCCGGCGCGGCGCCCGGGCCCGCGCGTCACGCGGCCTCGCGCGCCCCCGGGTGCACCGTCCACTCGCCGGTGGTGTGGTCGTAGCAGCGCGAGTTGTCGATCCGGGTGCGGTCGAACCCGAGCTCGGACGCCACGACCTTGCCGACGCGCTCCGGGTCGGGCGCCGCCTGGGCGAGCAGCCGGGTGTAGTCGTGGTGCGGGTCGAGGATCACGGCGTCCGACGGCCCGCGCTCCACGACCCGGCCCCGGTACAGCACGAGGATCTCGTCGGAGAAGTGCCGCGCGGTCGCCAGGTCGTGCGTGATGTACAGGACCGCGAGGTTGTCCTCCCGCTGCAGCCGGGCCAGCAGGTTGAGCACGCCGAGCCGGATCGACACGTCGAGCATCGACACGGGCTCGTCGGCGATCAGCACCTGCGCCCCGGGTGCCAGCGCCCGGGCGATCGCCACGCGCTGCCGCTGCCCGCCGGACAGCTCGTGCGGCCGACGCTGCGCGAACGCGTGCGCGGGCGTGAGGTTCACGCGCTCGAGCATCTGCGCCACGCGCTCCCGGGTCTGCTCGGCGCCGCGCGTCCGGTGGTGCAGCAGCAGCGGGCGGGCGACGTGGTGCTCGATGGTGTGGAACGGGTTGAGCGACGCGAACGGGTCCTGGAACACCATCTGCACGTGCCGCCGGTACACCGAGCCCACGACCGGCGTCCGGTCGTCGAGCGTCACCCGGATCTCCCCCGACGTCGGCTTCTCGAGGCGCGTGAGCAGCTTCGCGATCGTGGACTTGCCGGACCCCGACTCCCCCACCAGCGCGACGGTGCGCCGCGGCACGAGGTCGAAGCTCACCCCGTCGACGGCCCGCAGCGTCGAGCGCCGCAGCCCCTCGCGGATCGTGTAGTCCTTGGTCAGGTCGACCACCTCGACGCTGGTCATGCGCTGGCTCCGTCCTGCTCGTCGTCGAGCACGCCTGTGCGGATGAAGTCGCCGCGCTCGCCCGACAGGCTCGGGAACGAGCCGAGGAGCCGGCGGGTGTACGGGTGCTGCGCCTGGGTGTAGAGCCGGTCGGCGCTGTCGAGCTCGACGATCTCCCCGCCCAGCATCACGGCGATGCGGTCGCTGATCTCCAGGAGCAGCGGCAGGTCGTGCGTGATGAACACGACCGCGAAGTCGAGCTCGTCGCGCAGGCGCACGATCTCCCGCAGGATGTCGCGCTGGACCACGACGTCGAGGGCCGTGGTCGGCTCGTCCATGATCATGATCTGCGGCTCGAGCAGCATCGCCATGGCGATCATGACGCGCTGCCGCATCCCGCCGGACAGCTCGTGCGGGTAGGACGACAGGCGGCGCGGGTCGACGCCGACGCGCTCGAGCACCTCCACCGACCGCGCCTCGACCTCCTTGCGGCCGATCCCCGGGCGGTGCGCCCGCATGGTGTCGGCGAGCTGCGCCCGGACGGACGTCACCGGGTTCAGCGCGTTCATCGCCCCCTGGAAGACCATCGACAGCGTCTCCCAGCGGAACCGCCGCAGCGCCTCGTCGGACAGGCCCAGGATGTCGACGTCGGTGCCGTCCCGGTCGTGGAACGTCACCTCGCCCGCCGCGATCCGCGCCGGCGGCTGGTGCAGCCGGTTGATCGCGTACGCCAGGGTCGTCTTGCCGCAGCCGGACTCCCCGGCGAGCCCGAGGATCTCCCCCGCGTGCAGCTCCAGGTCGGCGTGCTTCACGGCGTGCACGGGCGGCGTGACCTCGTAGACCACGTCGAGGTCGCGCACCGTGAGCACGGTGCGGCGGCCCGTGGCCCCGTCGGCGTGGCGGCCGGTGACCGGCGTCGGCAGGCTCATGCCCGGCCCTCCTTCTCCATGCGGGCGATGCGGCGCATCTGCTTGCGGTGCAGCCGGACGGTCTTGAGCTTGGGGTTGATGACCTCGTCGATCGAGAAGTTGATGAGCGACAGGCCCATGCCGAACAGCGCGATCATGAGGCCGGGCGGCACGAACCACCACCACGCGCCGAGCGACAGCGCGAAGCCGTTCTGGGCGTAGAACAGCATCGTCCCGAGGGTCTGCGACCCGGACGACCCGAGCCCGATGAACGACAGGCCGGCCTCCGCGAGGATGCCCGCGATCACCGCGAACACGAACTGCGACGCGATGACCGGCAGCAGGTTCGGCAGGATCTCCACGGTGATGACGCGCCAGGAGCGCTCGCCGGACACCCGGGAGGCGGCGACGTAGTCGCGGCTGCGCACCGACAGCGTCTGCGCGCGCAGCACCCGGGCCGAGCCGGCCCAGCTGGTGAGCGCCAGGACGATGCCGATCGTCCACCACCCGCGGGCCTCGCGCGGGACGAACGCCGCGATGACGATCACGAGCGGCAGGCCGGGGATCACGAGGAACACGTTCGACAGCAGGGAGAACGCCTCGTCGGCGATGCCGCCGAGGTAGGCGCCGTAGATGCCGACCAGGGTGGACAGCAGCGTCGCCAGCACGCCCACGAGCAGGCCGATCTGCAGCGAGCCCCGGGTGGACCACGCGAGCTGGGACAGCACGTCCTGGCCGGTCTGCGTGGTGCCCAGCGGGTGCTCGCCGGACGGGCCGGTCAGGCCGATGTCGCGGATGGTGCTCGGGTCGCCGACGAGCGACGGCCCGACGATGCCGAAGACGGCGATGCCGACGACGAGCACCAGGCCGACGGCCAGCCACGGCGTCATGGTGGGGAGCATGAGCCGCCAGGACGACGTGCGGCGGTGGCCCTCCTCGGCCTCCACCTGCGCACGCTGCTCGGTGGCGTCGGCGATGTCCGGCTCGGTGGCCGGGGTCAGGTTCGTCACGCGCGTCTCCTAGCCCTTGGCCCGCGTGCGGGGGTCGATGAGTCCGTACAGCAGGTCCACCAGCAGGTTCGCGCCGAGCACGGCCAGCGTGATGAACAGGAACACGCCCTGCATCAGCGCGTAGTCGTTGTTGGTGACGGCGTTCAGCAGCCGGGACCCGATGCCGGGGTACGAGAAGATCTGCTCGGTGATCACCGACCCCGACACCACGAAGCCCAGCGAGATCGCGAAGCCGGCGATGGACGGCAGCACGGCGTTGCGCGCGGCGTAGTGCCGCTGGATGCGGCCGTCGGTCAGGCCCTTGGCCCGCGCGGTGAGGATGTAGTCCTCCGACAGCGTCGAGACCATCATGTTGCGCATCCCGAGCAGCCAGCCGCCGAGCGACGCGATGACGATCGTCAGCGCCGGCAGCGTGCCGTGGTAGATCGCCGATCCGATGAACTCGGCGTTCCACCCGGGGTCGAGCACCACGTCGTAGCCGCCCTGGCCGGGGAGCAGGCCCCACGTCCGTGACAGCAGGTAGACGAGGATCAGCGCGAGCCAGAAGTACGGCACGGCGGCCAGCAGGGTGGTGCCCGGCACGAGCGAGTCGAGCCACGTGCCCGGCCGCCAGCCGGCGAACATCCCGAGCAGCACGCCGATCACCGCGGCGATCACGGTCGCGATCCCGACCAGCGTGATCGTCCAGGGCATGGACGTCGAGATCACGTCGGTCACGGACGCCGGGTAGTACGACACGGAGACGCCGAGGTCGCCGTGCAGCAGGTTGCGCAGGTACAGCCCGTACTGCTGGATCAGGGGGATGGAGTCGTCGCCCCCGAGCAGGAGCGCGTACGCCTCGCGGGTCTCCGGGGTCACCGTGCCGCCACGCTGCTGGAGCTTGGCCAGCAGGATGTCGACCGGGTTGCCCGGGAGCAGCCGCGGGATGAGGAAGTTCAGGGTCAGGGCGGCCCACAGGGCCACGGCGTAGAAGCCCAGCTTGCGCAGGACGTACCTCACGACACTGCCTCCCTCGGGGTGGTCCGGCTCGGGGACGACGACGTCATCGCTGCTACTCCCCGGTCGGCGTGAGGGCCTTGAAGATCTGCGCGGCGTCGAGGGCCGACCAGACCGCCGGGAAGGCGTACATGTCGTCCTCGGTGGGCCAGCCGCTGAACTTCTGGACGTTCCACTCGCTGGTCGTGCCGCCCGTCATGATCGGGATGTACGGCATGTCCTCCACGATCGCGTCCTGGATGGTCGCGAACTCGTCCGTGCGGGCGGGGTCGTCGAAGTCGAGCGTCTGGAGCTTCTCGATCGCGGCGTCCACCGCCGGGTCGCTGAACCGCGCGTAGGCGTTGCCGGCGGACTCCCCGACGGGCGTCGGGTTCGTGAAGAAGTACTGGTAGACGTAGTACGGGTCGGGCGCGGGTCCCTGCCAGAGCGAGTCGATCGCGAGCTGGAAGTTGCCCTTGAGCCGCTTGTCCGTCCACTCGTTCCAGGACGACTGCGTGGAGACGACCTCGATGCCGGCCTCCTTCGCCTGGGCGGCGATCGCGTCGACCGCGGTGATGTAGTCCGTCCAGCCGGTGACGACCTCGATGTTCAGGCTGACGCGCTGGCCGTCCTTGGCGTAGACGCCGTCGTCGCCCCGGGCGTAGCCGGCGTCCTCGAGCACGGCGGCGGCCGCGTCGGGGTCGGCGCTGCCGGACGAGACGGGCTCGGCGACGGAGTCGGCGATCCACTGCTCCTGGCTCGGCACCAGCGCGAAGGTCGGCGAGATCTCGGCCGCCGTGCCCTGGAACGCGAGGTTGTTGAGCTGGTCCCGGTTCATCGCCAGGTACAGCGCGTGGCGCACGGCCGGGTCGGTCTGCGGCCCGGTGCAGCCGAGGTCGGCGTTGGAGCAGGTCGCGAGCACCATCTGGTTCTGGTGCGCGGTCAGGGCGTCGTAGCCCGGGTAGTTGTCGGCGACGTTCTGGATGTCGGGCACCGGGCCGGTCTGCCAGTCGATGTCGCCCGCGGCGAGGGCGTCGGCCCCGGCCTGGTTGCCGGACAGCGAGAGCCAGCGGATCTGCTTCAGCTTCGGCGCGCCGCCCCAGTAGTCCTCGTTCGCGACGAGGGTGATGGCCTGCGGCTTGAAGTCGCTCAGCAGGTACGCGCCCGTGCCGACCGGGTTCTCGATGACGTCCTCGGTCGGGTTGACGTCGGCCCACAGGTGCTCCGGGACGATGTACTGACCGAGGATGTCGGGCGCCTTGACGAACGCGGGCTCGTCGAACGTGAAGGTCACGTGCTCGTCGTCGACGGCCGTGGCGGTCCCGTCGAACCCCATGTTGTTGATCGCAGGGGTCTCCACGAGCATGTCGAACGTGAAGACGACGTCGTCGGCGGTGAACGGCTCGCCGTCCGACCAGGTCACGCCGTCGCGCAGCGTCACCGACAGCTCGGTGCCGTCGTCGTTCCAGGCGTAGTCGGTGCCCAGCAGCGGCACCGGGTCCTCCACGCGCGCCTTGTTGATGAAGTACAGCGGCTCGAAGATGGTCCCGCGCCCGGCGATGTTGGACGGCGAGTACGGGTTGAAGTTGATCTGGTAGTCGCCGGCCTGGCCCGTGTAGGCCACCAGGGTCTCGGAGGCCCCGACCCCTGCGGTGGAACCCTGGCCGTCGTCGGCGTCGTCACCTCCCCCGCTGCAGGCGGTGACGAGGAGGGCCAGCGCAGCCGCTCCGGCGAGGCCGGCGCCGAGCCGGCGCCGGGGTCGTGCGGTGGTGCGGATCATCGGGTGTTCCTTCCGTCGACGGTGACGGTCGCGGACCGCGACTGGGGCATTCTTACCCTGCCTTAATTACGCGAGTCAACCAACTCGTGCCACGATGCGTGTCATCAGCGGGGACGCGGTCCCCCTGCGGGACGATGTCCGCACGTCCCCTCCGGGCCCGCACCCCGCCGGGACCAGGGACGTCGGTGACGAGAGGACGCGCACCATGGCGCAGGCGACGACCGAGGCGGTGCCACCCCGCGCGACCGGCGGGTGGCCGGCGCTCAACCAGGCCGAGCGCGCCGCGCTCCGCGAGGTGCTGATCCGCGGCCCGCAGTCGCGCACCGAGATCGCCCAGCGCCTCGGGCTGTCCCGCGCGAGCCTCACCCGCGTCACCCGCACCCTGGTCACGCACGGGCTGGTGGGCGAGGTGGGCGTGGAGCTGCGCGGCCGCACCGGGCGCCCCAGCGAGCTGCTCCAGGCCCGCACCGACACCTACCGGCTGCTCGGCGTGAAGCTCACCGGCGACGTGCTCTACGCCGCCGTCACCGACCTCACCGCCCGGGTGGTCGCCACGTCCGAGGAGCCCATCACCTCGCGCGCGTTCGAGGACGTCGTCGACCAGCTCGCGGCCCTCGTCGCCCGGGAGCGGGCGACGCACCCGGGCCTGCGGGCGGTCGGCGTGTGCCTCGCCGGCGACCTGCTCGGGGCGGGGCGCGACCAGGTCGTCGTGTCCTCGCCGTACCTCGGGTGGAGCGACGTGCGCATGAGCGCCGCCCTCTCCGACCGCACGGGACTGCCCGTGACCACCGAGAACGACGTGCGCGCCCTCACGGCGGCCGAGCACTGGTTCGGCGCCGGCGCCGGGTGCCGGTCCCTGGCGCTGCTCACTGTCGGCACGGGCCTCGGGTTCGGCTTCGTGGTCGACGACCGCATGATCCAGGGCGCCACGGGCCGGGCGGGCCGCCTGGACCACCTGCGCATCGACCCCTCGGGGCCCATCTGCGGGCTCGGTCACCGCGGCTGCGCGAGCGTCTACCTGGTGAGCAGCGCGATCGCCGCGGCGCTCGGCGCCCCCGGCACGACGTACGAGGAGGCCGTCGCCCTCGCGGAGCGCGGGAACCCCGCCGCGGTGCTGGCGTTCCGGGAGGCCGGGCGGGCGCTGGGCGTCCTGATCGCCACGGTCGCGAACACCCTCGACCCGGAGAAGATCGTGCTGACCGGCGACGGCCTCGCCGTGATGCGCCTGGCGCCGGACGCGGTCTGGGCGGCCGTCGCCCACCACCGGGACCCGCAGGACGCGGTGACCCCGCTCGACGTGCAGCCGTTCGACTTCACGGAGTGGGCGCGCGCCGGGGCCGTGACGGCCATCCGGGCGTACCTCGAGTCCGCGTCCTGACCCCCGCGGGGCCTCCGCACCGCTCTCCGCCCGCCGCCGGTGGCGTGCGCGCGCGGCCGGCTTAGTTTCGTTGCTTGACAAACCAAGTCCCCGCCTTGGAGTCTGGCCGTCCACCGACATCGAGGGAGATGCTGTGACCGCGTCCTCGCACGCCGCGCCCGCCGCGCCCGCCGGAGCCCACGCCCGGCCCGTCCGACCCGTCCTGAGCGCGGGGCTCGCGTTCGGCGGCGACTACAACCCCGAGCAGTGGACGCCCGACGTCTGGCGCGAGGACGTCCGCCTCATGCAGGAGGCCGGCGTCACGATCGTCACCGTCGGCGTCTTCTCGTGGGGCCTGCTGGAGCCGCGCGAGGGCGAGTACGACTGGGCCTGGCTCGACGAGGTGCTCGGCCTGCTGCACGACGCCGGGATCGCCGTCGACCTGGCGACGCCCACCGCCGCTCCCCCGAGCTGGCTCCTGCGCCGGCACCCCGAGCTCCTGCCGGTCGACGCGCACCTGGTCCCGCTGCACCCCGGCGGCCGCCTCGGCTGGTGCCCGAGCAACCGGGTGTTCCGCGAGTACGCGCTGCGGATGACCACGGCGCTGGCCGACCGCTACGGCTCGCACCCGGCGGTGCGGCTCTGGCACGTCAGCAACGAGCTGGGCGGCGGCAACGCGCGCTGCTGGTGCGACGTCTCCGCGGCGGCGTTCCGCCGCTGGCTCCGGCAGCGCCACGGCAGCCTCGACGCGCTCAACGCCGCGTGGGGCACGGCGTTCTGGGGCCACCGGTTCGGCGACTGGGAGGAGATCGAGCCGCCGCGCGGCCAGCGGGACGTGCCGAACCCCGGGCTGTTCCTCGACTACGAGCGGTTCTCCTCCGACGAGCTGCTCGACCACTACCGGGCCGAGGCCGCGGTGCTGCGGGAGCGCAGCGAGGCGCCCGTCACCACCAACTTCATGGTCGGCGTCGGGCCGCACGTCGTCGACTACGCGGCCTGGGCGCGCGAGGTCGACGTCGTGGCCACCGACCACTACACGCTCGTCGCGGACCCGCGCCGCGCGCAGGACCTCGCGTTCGCCGGCGACCGCGTGCGCGGCATGTCGCGCGACCGCGCGCCGTGGCTGCTCATGGAGCACTCCACCGGGGCGCCCAGCTGGCAGGAGCGCAACCGGGCCAAGGCGCCCGGGGAGATCCTGCGCAACGCGCTCGCGCACGTCGCCCGCGGTTCCGACGGCGCCCTGTTCTTCCAGTGGCGCGCGTCGACCGCCGGGACCGAGCAGTTCCACTCGGCGATGCTGCCGCACGCCGGCACGGGCACCCGCGTCTGGCGGGAGGTCGTCGAGCTCGGGGGCGTGCTGCGACGCCTCGCCCACGTGGCGGGGTCGCCCGTCGAGCCCGCCCGCGTCGCGCTGCTGGTCGACGACGAGTCGGGCTGGGCGCTGCAGCAGGGCCTCAAGCCGCACCGTGCCCTGCGCTACTCCCGCGAGCCCCGGCTGTGGCACGGCCTGCTGTGGGACCGTCAGGTGCTCGTGGACGTGCTGCCCGCCGACGCGGAGCTCGACGGGTACGAGCTGGTCCTGGTGCCGAACCTCTTCGTCACCGACGCGGAGCGCGCCGCCCGCCTGGAGCGCTACGTCGCGGACGGCGGCACGGCGCTCATCACGTACCTGTCGGGGATCGTCGACCGGGACTCCCGCGTGATCCCCGGCGGCTACCCCGGTGCGTACCGCGACTGGCTCGGCGTCTGGACCGAGGAGTTCCGGCCCCTGCAGCGCGACGAGGTGGTGCACCTGGACGACGGCAGCACCGTGCACGAGTGGACGGAGGACACCGTGCTGGCCGGTGCCGAGCCCGTCCTGCGCTACGCCGACGGCGACGGAGCCGGGCGCGCCGCCGTGACCCGGCACCGGCACGGCGCGGGCACCGTCTGGTACGTCGGCGCCCGGCTGGGCGAGGCCACGGCCGCCGCGGTGCTGGACCAGGTGGTCGCCGGGCTCGACCTGCGGCCCGCCGCGGAGGCGCCGCCGGGGGTCGAGGCGGTGCGCCGCCTCACGCCCGGGGGCGGCGTGCTGTTCCTGCTCAACCACACGGACGCCGACGCCGAGATCGTCGCCGCCGGGACCGACCTGGTGACCGGCCGTGCGGTCGGCCCCGTGCTCACGCTGCCCGCGGGCGGCTGCGCGGTGGTCGACGAGTCCGGCGCCGCGCCGCACGCCACGGTCGGGGCGGCGGCGGCCGACGACGACACGAGGGGTGCCCGGTGACCACGTTGGCCCACCACGACGCCGCGCAGGACGACGGGCGCGACGACCGGCACGACGCCCGGCACGACCCGGGGCCCCCCGCACCGCGCCTGCACCGCCTGCGACGCGCGGGCGTCGACCTCGTCCTGTCGGTGCCCGCGACGGGCCTGCCGGAGGTGCTGCACTGGGGCCCCGACCTCGGCGACCTCGGCGACGGCGCGGAGCTCCGGGCGGCGCTCGGGCGCACCGTCTCGTCGAGCGCCCTCGACGAGCCCTGGCCGTTGACGGTGCTGCCGGGCGAGCACGACGGGTGGGCCGGTCGCCCGGGCCTCGCGGGCTCGCGCGACGGGCGGCTGCTCCTGCCGGCGTGGGGCCCGACGCAGGTCGTGGCCGGCGACGGCGTGCTCGAGCTGACCGGCACCGCCGACGGCCTCGCGCTGCGCACCCGCCTGCAGCTGGACGCCGCGGGGGTGCTGCGCGTGCGTCACGAGCTGGAGAACACCGGCGCCACGGCCGTCGACGTCGCGGCGCTCGAGGCGACGGTGCCCGTGGGCGACGCGGCGACGGAGCTGCTGGACCTGGCCGGACGCTGGACGCGGGAGCGCAGCCCGCAGCGCCGCCCGCTCACGCAGGGCAGCCACGCGCGCGAGACCCGGCGCGGCCGCACGGGGCACGACGCCCCCACGCTGCTGGTGGCCGGCACCCCGGGCTTCGGCTCGGGCCACGGGGAGGTGTGGGCGGTGCACCTCGCGTGGAGCGCGGACGCCGTCTACCGCGTGGACGCGCTGCCCGAGGCGCCGACCGTCCTCGGCGCGGGGGTGCTGCTGCGTCCGGGCGAGGTGCGCCTCGCTCCCGGCGAGCGGCTCCGCACGCCGGACGTCGTGTTCGTGTGGTCGGACGCCGGCCTCGACGGCCTGGGTGACCGGCTCCACGCCTCGCTGCGGGCCCGGCCCGGCCACCCGCGCGGGGACCGGCCGGTGACGCTGAACACGTGGGAGGCCGTCTACTTCCGGCACGACCTCCCGGCGCTGACCCGGCTCGCGGAGGTCGCCGCGGAGGTGGGCGTCGAGCGGTTCGTGCTGGACGACGGCTGGTTCCACGGCCGGCGCGACGACCGCCGGGGGCTCGGCGACTGGTGGACGGACGCCGGGGTGTGGCCGGACGGCCTCGCCCCGCTCGCGCGCGTGGTGCACGGGCTCGGCATGGAGCTCGGCCTGTGGGTGGAGCCGGAGATGGTCAACCCGGACTCCGACCTGGCGCGCGCGCACCCCGACTGGCTGCTGCACCCGGCGGGCGCGCCCGGGCGCACCTGGCGGCACCAGCACGTCCTGGACGTCGCGCGGCCGGAGGTCGCCGCCTACCTGCTGGAGGCGATCTCCGCGGTGGTCACCGCCTCCGGGGTCGGCTACCTGAAGTGGGACCAGAACCGCGACCTGCTGGAGGCGGTCCACGACGGGCGGGCGGGCGTCGTCCGGCACACCGAGGCGGTGTACGCGCTGATCGACGCCGTGCGGGAGCGCCACCCCGGCCTGGAGGTGGAGTCGTGCGCGTCGGGCGGCGCGCGCGTCGACCTGGGGATCCTCGAGCGCACCGACCGGGTGTGGGCGTCCGACACCAACGACCCCCTCGAGCGCCTCGAGATCCAGCGCTGGACCGAGCTGCTGGTGCCGCCGGAGCTCATCGGCTCGCACGTCGGGCCGGAGCGCGCGCACACCACGCGACGGGTCTCCGACCTGGGGCTGCGCATCGCGGTCGCGCTCGTCGGCTCGGCCGGCGTCGAGTGGGACATCACCGGCTGCTCCCCCGCCGAGCTCGAGCAGCTCCGGTCCGGCATCGCGGCGTACCGGCGGCTGCGCGGGCTGCTCCACACCGGGGCGGTGCGGCACCCCGAGCAGCCCGACCCGGGCCTGCACGTCACGCAGGTGGTCGCCCCGGACGGCTCGGCGGCAGTGGTGCGGGTGGCCCGCACCACGACGGGACCGCGCGCGCTGCCCACGGTGCTGCGGGTGCCGGGCCTGGACGCGGCGAGCCGCTACCGGGTGCGTCCCGTGCCGGAGCTCGCCGTCCCGGCGGCGCTCGACGTCCAGCCCCCGCCGTGGCTCGCCCGCGGCGAGGTGCACCTCGCCGGCGCGGCGCTGGCCGGCGCCGGGGTGCGCCTGCCGCTGCTCGCGCCCGGTCAGGCGCTCGTGCTGGAGGTGACGCGGGCGGACTGACCCGGCTGACCCGACTGACCGGGCGGGGCGGGCGGGGCCGTCGACCCGCGGGGGACGACGAGCACCCCCCGGGCCTGGACGACCCGCACCGGCTCCGGCGCCAGCAGCACCTCGGCCGACCGGAGCCCGAGCCCGCGGATGTCGCGCGCCACGACGGACAGCGGCGGGTGCGCCAGCCGGCACTCGGGCGAGTCGTCCCACGCGAGCAGCGACAGGTCCTGCGGCACGCGCCGGCCCAGCGCCGCGGCGGCGTCGAGCGCGGCCACCGCCATGACGTCGTTGTCGAACATCACGGCGGTCACGCCGGGGTCCTCGGCGAGCAGCGCGCGCAGGGCCGCCGCGCCGGAGTCGGCGCTGTAGTCCCCCTCGACGGTCGTCCCGTGCGCACCCGCCGCGGCCACGTGCCGCGCGAACGCCCGCGTTCGGATCGCGGTGTGGAACAGCTCCGGAGGCCCGGAGACCCGCCCGATGCGGGTGTGCCCCAGGCGGACCAGGAAGTCCACGGCCGCGCCCATCGCGGCGTCGTTGTCGACGTCGATGCGCGTGACGTCCGTGCGGTCGTGCTCGCCCAGCAGAACCACGGCCAGGCCGAGGTCCCGGCAGAGCGCGATGCGGGGGTCGTCCGTCACCAGGTCGCTGACCAGCACCGCCGAGACGGTCCCGGCCGCCGCCCACCGCTCGTAGGTGGCGGTCTCCTCCTCGGCGGTCGCGACCAGGTGCACCAGCAGGTGGCCGCCGTGCTCGGCGAGCACGTGCTCCATGCCGTCGAACAGCGCCGTGTGGAACGGGGCGAGGCCGCGGTGCCCGCGGGTCCGCCGGACCACGGCGCCGACGACGACGCCGGCGGCGGGCGGCGTCCGGGTGGGCTGCATGAGGGCAGTATGGCCGGTCGCCCGTCCGGGCGGCGGCGCTGTGCGATCATCGCCTGCGTCAGCGGCGCCGCGCGTCGCGTCCGCCGCGAGGGAGCCGAGGAGCCCATGAGCCAGGTCCGCGGGCACCCCGCGAGCAGGGGCGCCGTCCTCGACGCGCTGCGGCTGCGCGGGTCGGCCAGCCGGGCGGAGCTCGCCGAGCTCACCGGGCTGACGCAGGCGACGATCTCGCACGTCGTGCGCTCGCTGCTGGACGACGGGCTGCTGCGGGAGACCGGCGAGCGCGAGTTCACGGGCGGCAAGCCGCGCGTGCTGCTCACCCTGGAGGTGCGGGCGATCTGCGCGCTCGGCGTCCAGCTCGCGGCCGACTGGGTCGTGGTGACGGTGGTCGACGCGGTCGGCGCGATGATCGGCCGCGCGCGGGTCCGCGGCGCCCGGGACCGGGAGCCCGGCGAGGTGCTGGAGCAGGTGGCGCGCGTCATCGGCGAGCTGCTCGTCACCACGGGCGTCGACGCCGCCCGCATCGTCGGGATCGGCCTGGCCACGCCCGGGCTGCTCGACGTGGACCGCGGCCTCATCCTGCGGTCGCGCTCGCTGCCGGGCTGGGGCGGCCACCCGCTGCGCGCCGAGCTGGAGCGGCTCACCGGCCTGCCCGTGGTGGTCGACAACGACGCCAGCGCCGCCGCGCTCGGGCAGTTCTGGGGCGGGACCAGCGCCGACTCCCGCGCCCACTGCACGATCCACATGGGGGCCAGCGTCGGCGCCGGCATCGTGCTCGACGGGTCCGTGCTGCGGGGCGCGAGCTCCAACACCGGCGCCATCGGGCACCTGAACGTGCGGCGCGGCAGCGTGTGGCGAGGGCGGGCCGTCGAGGACGTCGTCGTGCCGCGGTCGGTCGCGGAGCGGGCGCGGGCGCTGGTCGCCACCGGCACGGCGACGCGCATCCGGCTGGACCCGGGCGGCGACTGGGACAACGACTTCGACGCCGTGGCGACGGCCGCCGTGCAGGGCGACGAGGTCGCGCTCGAGCTCATCGAGGAGTCCGCCGAGCACCTCGCGGACGCGGTGCTCGCGCTCACCGACCTGCTCGACCTGGACTCGGTGGTGCTCGCCGGGCCGGCGTTCGCGGTGGCCGGGACGGTGTACCTGCGCCACCTGGAGCAGCGGCTCGCCCAGGAGGCGTTCGCCGCCGACCGCCACCCGGTGCGGGTGGCCCTGTCCCGGCAGGTCGCGGACGCCGCGGCCGTCGGGGCGGCGTCCCTCGTGCTGCAGCGGGCGCTCTCGCCGCGCTGAGCCGTGGCGCCGACGCCCTGCCCCGCCTTACTTGACTCGCCTAACAAAGTCCGGCGATAGTGGAGGAGGCCGCAGCGACGCGGCTCCCCGCTCAGCGAAAGAGGACCCCGCATGCCCTCCCTCAGCCTCGACGGCCCCTGGACGGTCACGGCCCTGTCGGGAGAGGTCCCGCCGCACCTGCTCGGGCGGGACGTCCCCGCCGCGGTCCCCGGGTGCGTCCACCTCGACCTGCTCGCGGCCGGCCTGATCGACGAGCCGTTCGACGCCGACAACGAGGCCGCCCAGCAGTGGATCGGCTCCACGGTCTGGCGCTACGCCCGCACGTTCACCTGGGCGCCCGACGGCGAGGACCGCCACGACCTCGTCGCCCTCGGGCTCGACACCCTGGCCACCGTGGTGCTGAACGGCACCGTCGTCGGGCAGACCGCGAACCAGAACCGCTCCTACCGCTGGGGCGTCGACCACCTGCTCGTCGAGGGCGAGAACCGCATCGAGGTCACCTTCGACGCCCCCGTCCCCGCCGCCGAGCGTCGCGAGCGCGAGAACGGCGGCCCGCTGTTCCACGTCAACCACCACCCGTACAACGCGCTGCGCAAGACGGCGTCGAACTTCGGCTGGGACTGGGGCATCGACGTCGCGACGTCGGGCATCTGGCAGTCGATCGCCGTCGAGGGCTGGAGCGACGTCCGCATCGACGCGGTCCGCCCGCTCGTGGACGTGGCCGGCGACGCCGGGCTGCTCACCGCGCACGTGGACCTCGTGGACGACGGCGTCCCCCGCACGCGCCCCGTGCGGGTCACCGTGTCCCGCGACGGCCGGGTGCGCGCGACCGCCACGGCCGCGGTCCGGGGGTCCGGCGCCGTCACCGTGGCCGTCCCCGACGTCGAGCTGTGGTGGCCCCGCGGGCACGGCGCGCAGCCGCTGTACGACGTCGAGGTCTCCGTCCTGGGCGGGGCCACCGGCGAGCCCGGACCGCGGTGGACCCACGCGCTCGGGTTCCGCACCGTCCGGCTGCGCACCGAGGCCGACGCCCACGGCCACCCCTTCGAGATCCTCGTCAACGACCGGCCCGTCCACGTGCGCGGCGCCAACTGGATCCCGGACGACGCGTTCGTCACCCGCGTCGACCGGGACCGTCTGGAGCGCCGCGTCGCCGACGCCGTCGAGGCGAACATGAACCTGCTGCGCATCTGGGGCGGCGGCATGTACGAGGCGGACGACCTGTACGAGATCTGCACCCGCGAGGGCGTGCTCGTCTGGCAGGACTTCCTGCTGGCCTGCGCCGCCTACGCCGAGGAGCCGTGGCTGGCCGAGGAGATCGAGGCCGAGGCCCGCGAGGCCGTCACCCGCCTGAGCCGGCACACCAGCCTCGTGCTGTGGAACGGCAACAACGAGAACCTCGTCGGGTACGCCGAGTGGGGCTGGCGCGGGACGCTCCAGGGCCGCACCTGGGGCGACGACTACTACCGCCGGATGTTCCCGGAGATCCTCGCCGAGCTCGACCCGACCCGGCCGTACATCCCCGGCAGCCCCTACTCCTCCGACGCGCACCTGTCCCCCAACCTGCCGACCGACGGCACCGTGCACGTCTGGGACGTCTGGAACGAGAAGGACTACCGCGCGTACACCGAGTGGCTGCCGCGCTTCGTGGCCGAGTTCGGGTTCCAGGGGCCCGCGGCGTGGACCACGCTGTTCGACGTCGTCCACGACGCCCCGCTCGACCCCGACGGCGCCGAGCTGCTGGTCCACCAGAAGGCGAACAACGGCAACCTCAAGCTGGCGCGCGGCCTGCGCGGGCACCTGCCCGAGCCGCGCACCATCGACGACTGGCACTTCGCGACGCAGCTCAACCAGGCGCACGCCCTGCGGTTCGGCATCGCGCACTTCCGGTCCCTCGCGCCGTACTGCACCGGGACGGTGGTGTGGCAGCTCAACGACGACTGGCCCGTGGTGTCCTGGGCGGCGGTCGACCACGGCGAGCGCCGCAAGCCGCTCTGGTACGCCCTGCGCGACGTGTACGCCCCGCGCTTCGCGACCATCCAGCCGGCGGACCCGCTGTCCGCGCCCCTCGTGGGCTCGCTGGCCGCCGGCCCGGCGGACCGGTACGAGGCCGCGGGCGGCGGCGAGGTCACGCACGCGCTCGTGCTCCACAACGACACCGACGAGGCGTACGCCGGCGAGGCGGTCCTGCAGCGGGTGCGGCTGGACGGCGACGTCGTGGCGCGGGCCACGCTCCCGGTGACCGTGCCGGCGCGCGGCGTCGCGCGGGTCGCCGTGCCGGGCGACGTCCTGACGTCCGACGACCCCGCGCGGGAGGTCGTCACCGTCGACGTCCCGGGCTTCGCGCGGGTCGTGCACGACCTGGCGGAGGTGGTCGACCAGGCGCTCGACCCGGACGCGCTCGAGGCCGACGTCCGCACCACGCCCGACGGCGCCGTCGTCACCGTCCGCGCCCGCTCCTACGTGCGCGACGTGACCGTGCTCGCCGACCGGGCGCACCCCGACGCGCGCGTCGACGCCTCCCTGGTCAGCCTGCTGCCGGGCGAGGAGGCCGTGTTCACGCTCACGGCCGGGGTGCCGCTGGAGGCGGAGGCGGTGCTCGACCCGCGCGTGCTGCGGCACGCGGGGCAGCTGCTGGGCGAGCCCGTGGGCGAGCCGCTGGCCGGCGCGGTGGCGGTCGCGACGGGAGCGGGCGCGTGACCGGGGCCGCCGCGGCCGGCGCCGGCGCCGCTACCGCCCTGCCGCCGTCGCCGTGGCCCGCGCCGGACCCGCTCGGCCCGCGCCGGTTCCCCGACGGCTTCGCGTGGGGCGTCGCCACCGCGGCGTACCAGATCGAGGGCGCCGCCCACTCCGACGGCCGCACCGACTCCATCTGGGACGCGTTCGCCCGCGTCCCCGGTGCCGTCGAGAACGGCGACGACGGCGAGGTCGCGTGCGACCACTACCACCGCAGCGCCGAGGACGTGCGGCTCATGCAGGACCTCGGCGTCCGGACCTACCGGTTCTCGACGTCGTGGGCGCGCGTCCGCCCCGACGGCGGCCCGGTCAACCCGCAGGGCGTCGCGTTCTACGACCGCCTCGTCGACCAGCTGCTGGCCGCCGGCATCGAGCCGTGGCCCACGCTGTACCACTGGGACCTGCCGCAGGCGCTCCAGGAGCGCGGCGGGTGGGCGGAGCGGTCCACCGCCGAGCGGTTCGCGGAGTACGCGCTCGACCTGCACGCCGCGCTCGGTGACCGGGTCCGCACCTGGACCACCCTCAACGAGCCGTGGTGCTCCGCGTTCCTCGGGTACGCCGGCGGTCAGCACGCGC
Organism: Cellulomonas olei; assembly: GCF_039548315.1. Taxonomy (NCBI): domain Bacteria; kingdom Bacillati; phylum Actinomycetota; class Actinomycetes; order Micrococcales; family Cellulomonadaceae; genus Cellulomonas; species Cellulomonas olei. Next base: position 40,615 of record NZ_JBCLVN010000022.1, on the reverse strand, counting down.
CCGGCATCCAGGACGACGTCGCCGCGCTGCGGGCCGTGCACCACCTCAACCTCGCGCACGGCCTCGCCACCCGGGCCCTGCGGGACGCCGACCCCGGCGCCCGGCTGGGCCTCACGCTGAACTTCTCCCGGTACTCCCCCCTCGACCCGTCCGACCCCGCCGACGTCGACACCGCCCGCCGCGTCGCCGACGCCCAGCACGGCGTCTTCACCGGCCCGGTCTTCCACGGCGCCTACCCGGAGGGGTTCCTGTCCGACGTCGCCGGGCTGTGGCCGGACGACCTGGTGCACGACGGCGACCTGGCGACCATCTCCGCGCCCGTCGACGTGCTGGGCGTCAACTACTACAACTCCTGGGTCGTCGGGGCGCCCGACGGCTCCGGCGCCGTCTCCCCCTCCGGGGCGTCCGCCCGCACCGAGGTGTCCCCGTGGCTCACCGCGCGCGGCGCCCGCTGGGTCCGCACCCGGGCCGACCGCACCGCCATGGACTGGGAGAACCACCCCGGCGCGTTCCGGGACCTCCTGCTCGCCCTGCACCGCGACGTCACCGGACCGGCCGGCGCCCACCTCGTCATCACCGAGAACGGCGCCGCGTACGACGACACCGACGTCGTCGACGGCGTCGTCCAGGACCCCGACCGGATCGCGTACCTGCGCTCCCACCTCGCCGCCGTGCACCAGGCCGTCGAGCAGGGCGCCGACGTGCGCGGGTACCTGCTGTGGACGCTGCTCGACAACTACGAGTGGGCGTACGGGTACAGCAAGAAGTTCGGCATCGTGCACGTCGACCGCTCGACCCTCGCGCGGACGCCCAAGGCGAGCGCGGGCTGGTACGCGGAGGTGATGCGCAGCGGGGTGCTGCGGTGAGGAGGTGACCCCGCGGCCCCGGTCGGCGAGCATCGACCGCACGACCCCGGACACACCGCAAGCGGCCGGACGTGCCCGCGTCTTGCCCGCTCCGTAGGGCCCGATGAGTGCGATGCGCGCCGGCCGACGATCGGTCACATCGTCGCCAGGGTCGAGGCGATGCGCTCCTTGATGAGCACACCGGCCTCGCGCATCGTCCCGGCTTCGCGGAGCTCCCAGTCGTGGACAGGCACGTGGTAGACGAGCGTGGCCACAGCAGCGGCCTCGGCGAGGACGAGGGAGTCGATCTCGGCGTCGTCGAACGGCAGGTCGAGGGAGAAGCTGCTCGGCACCTCCGGGATGTCGCGGACGATACGACGGGCGATCGTGGCCTCGTCAGGAACGCTGCTGCTGAGGGAGGACATCGGATACTCCTTCGACTCGGGGCGTGATGTGGTGTGTGAGCCGGCCAGGAACGTCGGGCCAGGTGAGGGTGGTGGCGCCCCACGTCGTCCCGCCTCCGAACGCGGCCAGGACAAGGTGGTCGCCGGCTCGGAACCGATGGGCGTTGTGGCTGATCGCCATCGGGATCGACGCCGCAGAGGTGTTGCCGAAGTGCTCGACATCGAGCAGCACCCGATCCTCGGGCAGGTTCAGGGCGCGTCCGACCGCGGAGAGGATCCGCCGGTTGGCTTGGTGAGCCACGAGCCAGGTCGCGTCGTCCGTCGTCCAGCGAGCGGCTTCGAGCGCCCGTCGCGCAGCCTCGACCATCCGCGTCACGGCCGCGTGGAAGACCTCCTGCCCGGCCATCGCGAAGTACCGGTCCGCGGTGGCGGTCTGGCCTGTGAGAGGCAGACGAGCGCCCCCGGCGCGCACGACGATGTGGTCCTTGTTCGAGCCGTCCGAGCCGAGGGTGATGTCCCCGACGACCCCTCGCGTTCCGCCACCGACGTGGAGCACCGCCGCACCCGCGCCGTCGCCGAAGAGCACACGAGTGGCCCGATCGGTGGGGTCGACCAGCGTGGTGAAGCGATCCGCACCGATGACCAGGACGCGGTCCGCGGAGCCGGCGAGGATCGCGTCTCGGGCACCGCTCAGCGCGTACAGGAACCCCGAGCAGACCGCGTTGACGTCGTGTGCGGGGACGCCCCCGAGACCGAGCTCGTTCGCGACCCAGGGCGCGGTGGCCGGGCAGGGGTGGTCGGGAGTCGTCGTCGCCACGATGACCTGGTCGACGTCGACGACACCCGCGCACTCGAGCGCAGCGCGGCCGGCGCGGACCGCAAGGTCTCCGGTGGACGTGGAGTCGTCCGCCCAGCGGCGTTCCCTGATCCCTGTCCGCGTGGTGATCCAGGCGTCGGTGGTGTCGAGCTCGCGCTCGATGTCGGCGTTCGTCACGACGCGCGGCGGGGCGTAGGCACCCCAGCCTGCGAGGACGGCTTGCCGGCTAGACGACGGCACGCTCACGCTCCAGCTCACCGCGGGTGTCGATCGCGGCGTAGTCCTCGTTCGCTCGCCGGATGGCTTCGTCGACGCTGACCACGCGCGGCAGGTCGAAGTGCTCGGTGATCGCGATCAGCCGCTCTTCGACGCTGCCCCCCGCGGTGAAGGTGGGAATCCCGAGGGCGTCCACCTGGTCCTGGATCATGGAGTCCGCGAGGATCCGGAACCGTTCGTTGACCGGCCGGTGGCCGTCCTCGACCATCGGGAACTCGACGGGAAGCCGGACGAACGCGTCGTAGCCGCCCTTGGCGTGCTGCTTCGCAGGGACACCGAGCTGCGTGATGACGTCCTCGAAGAACTCCAGCTCGGGTGTGCGCTCGACGTCGTCCAGGGTCGTGTTGGCCGAGGGGTTGATACCCACGAGCACGCGCACCGTCCCGTAGATCCACTCGTGGAGGGACGACCCGTCAGAGATGAAGTCGTTCCCGAGGTGTGACTCGTTGACCGCTCGTTCGGTGTTGCGTCGGGTGATGAGCATCAGGATCTCGGCGCCCGTGCACTCCTCGAGCGTCTTGCCCGGGACGGAGACGGGCAGCAGTTCGCGCATGGTCATCGCCGCGCTACGAGGGATCCCCGTGTAGTGCGACAGCGCCATCGTGGTGAGCGTCTTCCCGGTGGAGTAGGTGCCAGAGACAGCCAGCCTCATCTGCGGGTCCTTTCGGATTCGAGAAGCCGCGCTCTCGCGCGCGGGTTCGTTGCGGCTGCGAGCGGTATCGCTCAGCGGGTCGGTGAGGGGATCTGGTGGGCGACGGACGCCCGTGACCGGTACGGGCCGAGGTGACCGACGATGTCGGCGAGTCGCCAGGTGGCGTCGTCCTTCGTGATCAGGCGAGCGCGCTGCAGCGCGACGTCGATCTCGATCGGGTCGGTCCCGATCTCGAGCGGGCCCGTCGTCTGCAGGCGGGTGGTGCGCATCCACAAGGTGCTGCTGGACGCGCGCGAGATCGAGTCCAGGTCGTACAGCAGGACCTGACCGAGCTGGAGCGTGGCGACGAAGACGTCCACGAGGGTGTACGCGGGCTGGAAGGCGGCCTCCAGCCCGACGTGCTCCGAGCAGCCGTGCGCCGAGCACGCGAGCAGCGACAGCGCTCGAGCCGCTGAGCCGTCGGTGCGCACGGAGACGAGGTTCTGCGACCTCGCGGGCAGTGCCGTTCCGTACGGGCCACGGCACAGCGCCAGCGTCTCGCTCGCCGAGGCGGCGAGGTTCGCCATGCTCGGCACGGCAGCCGGGCGGGTCAACGTGCCGGTCGCGGTCATCGAGCCCACGTGCGCCGTGAAGGTGACCGACGACGTGTGCTCCGACTCGACGCGCAGCTCGGCGACCAGCGGAAACTCCTCGAGGTCGTCTTCATGAGGCTCGTTCCCCGCGACCAGCTGCACGTCCGTGACCAGTGACCTTGCGGCAGTAGCGGGGTCGAACCTCAAGGCCAGCAACGCGCCGACGCACTGAGCCGTCAGGGCGAGCACGTCCGTGGTGGCCAGGTGCGGGCGCTGCCGTCGACCGTCCTTGACCGACCAGGCGTGAGAGGCGTGGACCCCGGCCGAACCTGAGAGTGTGGACTCCGTCGAACGGTGGTCGACGCGCAGGTCCCGCAGCCGTGGTGCGGTGCGCCGGTACCCATCGCCGAAGAACCGGCCGTGGCGAGGACCGAGGAGATCGTCGATCGAAGGCCCATCCGCCGATGGAGCACTCATCGGACCGCCACGTCCGCGGGCTCCGACGCGGTCTGCCCCGAACCGCTGCGCGGCACCCGGTACAGGCCGGCAACGAGGGCTGCGACGACGAACAGGATGACCCCGCTGGCGACGAGTCCGGTGTGCACTCCGGTGAGCCTCTCGCCGACGGTTGCCGCGGCGGTCGCGCCGGCGCCGATGGCGATCGCCGCGAGCACCGGCGTGCCGAGGGTGAACGCGACCTGCTGGGTCATCGCCGTCAAGCCGGTGGCGAGCCCTTGCTCGGAGTCGGGCAGGCCCGAGGTGACCGCGACGGTGTAGGAGACGATCGCCAGCACGTGCCCGAACCCGCCGATCGCGGTCATGATGAGGATCAGGCCGTACCCGAACCCGAAGTCGTGCCCGAGAGCGAGGAACGACATCACGGTCACCGCCTGCACCAGCAGGCCGAGGACGAGGGTCGATCGAGCCCCGATCCGGTTGATCACGCGCGCAGCGACGACGCCGCCGGTGAACGCACCCGCTCCGAGCACGGTGAACGCCACACCCGTCTGGAGCGCCGACGCGCCGAGGACCTGCTGCAGGTAGATCGTGAGCAGGAAGACCTTGCCGCTCTCCATGGAGAACGTCGCCAGTCCGCCGAGGTTGCCCAGCGCGACCGAGCGGCGCTTGAGGATCGTGACGGCGGCCAGCGGGTGCGGCGATCGGGACTCGATCATCCAGAACGCGATGGCGAGCACGACTGCGGCTGCCAGCAGCGCGACGGTCCCGGAGTCGGACCACCCGTGGTCCTCGGCCCGGGTCAGCCCCAGAACCAGGCTGAGCAGGGCGCCCGTGAGGGTGATCGCACCGGGGATGTCGAGGCGCTGGCGCGTCGGCTCGGAGGAGTTCCGGATGACGAAGGGCGCGACCGCCAGCACCGCGAGACCGACAGGGACGTTGATGAAGAAGGTGAAGCGCCATCCGAACAGCTGGGTGAGCACGCCCCCGAGGACGGATCCAGCCGCGAACCCGAGCGACAGCAGCGCTCCGTTCAGCCCGAGTGCGCGGTTTCGCGCCGGGCCCTCACGGAACGACGTCGTGAGAAGCGCCAGGGCTGAGGGCGCCGTGATGGCGGTGGCGACACCCTGCACGACACGGGCGATGTAGATCACCGTCGCGCTGTTCGCCAGTCCGCCGACAAGGGACCCGACGGTGAGCAGCGCCATCCCGATCAGGAACAGCCGCTTGCGCCCGTAGTAGTCACCGATGCGGCCCATCAGGAGCATCAGGCCCGCAGCCGACAGCGCGAACAGCGTGACGATCCAGGTCAGCGCCCCGGGCCCCATGTCGAGGTCGTCACCGATGACCGGCAGCGCGACGGTCACGATCGAGAAGTCCAGGGCGAACATGAACTGTGCGGCCAGCAGCACGACCAGGACGAGGACTTCGCTCCGGGTCAACCGCGGAGCTGTGGTGGTGGACATGGATCCACCCTCGGACCACGTTCCACCGGCATCCAGACCGTCCCGCAGGTGGGAGCGGTCATCCTGGTGGCGGCACCACCAGCATGTCCGTCACAGGGTCCCAGCGTCCTTCACGGAGAGTGCCGAACGGGACGTCGGCGAAGTGCGTCGCCGCACCGACAGTTCCGGGTACGGCCAGCTCGTGGAGCACGCGGGACCGGGACGATCCAGAGGCGTGGATGTCCGTGTCGAAGCACGACGCGAGGTACGTGTGCTCGACCTGCACCGGACTGTGCATCACGTCGCCCAGCACAAGGAGCCGGCGATGACCGCTCGTGACCAGGAGGGACAGGTGTCCAGGGGTGTGCCCTGGCGTCCTGAGCACCCGGACGCCCGGGGCGACCTCCTCGCCCTCCACGACGCGCCGCCAGTGCGCCGGCGCCATCTCCCCCTGGCCGATCAGGTGCGGGACGGCGCGCACACCAGCGAAACCGGGCCAGCCCGCGCGGGCCCAGCCCACGTGATCGTCGTGCCAGTGCGTGAAGACGACCGCGTCGACGCCCGTCAGGCGCGCGGCGTGGCTGCGCAGCTCGCCTCCGTGCATGGCCCCGAGCGCGGGGTGGGTCGCTTCAGCCGGCACGTGCGCCGGTCCCAGACCTGCGTCCACCAACAAGCGCCAGTCGGGGCCCTCAAGGAGCAGCGCCCCGATCGACCCCACCAGCATGCCTCGGGATGAGATCAGCTCGGGACGACCCTCGAGCTCACGGCCGGTCGACGTCGGCGCGAACCAACGGTCGGGATGCAGCTCCACGTGCCCGTCGGGAAGGTAGGTCGCGACCACCTCACCGACGGTCACCTGGTGCACGCGGCCAGGACGTGCCCATTCGCTCGACACCCGCTACTCCATCCGTTCGAGGGCCTGGGTCGTCGGGGTACCCGGCTTGGGTGCGTAGACGAAGAGCCGAAGCCCGGCACCGATCGTCGAGGTGAGCACGGTCGGCAAGAAGGTCAACCTGCCGAGGTGGGGATGGTCGTACACGAGGTCGACGTGGGGGGTCACGCCGACCACGTGACGGTCCCACAGCACCCGGAACTCGGCCGAGGACGCCATGAGGGCCTCCACGATGTGCTCGAACCCAGGATCGCCGGCGAAGCGCGCCGCGTGCGCCCGGAACTGCGCGACCATCATCGAACCTGCGATCTCGCGGAACGGGTACCGCAGGGCGATCTCGTCGTTCGTGAAGAAGCCCGTCAAGCAGTTGTGGCCGGGCTCGATCCCGAACAGGTACTGGGACAGCCGATTGGCCACGAGCACGTTCCAGTACCGATCAACCGCGTAGACCGGCCGATGAGCCATCGACTCCACGAGGTCCGTGATCCGAGCCAGCTCGTCCGGGTCGGAGTCAGCAACCGGCGGTGCCGCGCCGGCCACCTCGAAGAGATAGGTCCGCTCGGAGGGCGTGAGCCGCAAGGCACGGGCGATTCCGTCGAGCACCGCCGGTGAGACGGTCAGCTCTCGCCCCTGCTCCATCCACGTGTACCAGGACACCCCCACCTGCGCCAGGACGGCGACCTCTTCGCGACGCAGACCGGGCGTGCGACGACGTGGTCCGCCGGGCAGGCCGACGTCCTCGGGACGTACTTCGGCCCGCCGGGCACGCAGGAAGCTCGCCAGCTCGGCGCGTCGGAACTGGCGCGCCCGGGCCTGGGTCGCGGGACCATCGCTCATCACGCGTGCACCCTTCGATCCAGCAGTCCTCGGATCGGGGTGACCCAGCCAGACATCGGCGCCAGGTGGAACATGTGTCCTGCGCCCTCGAGCCTCAGGAGCTGCGATCCTGGACCTCCCCGAGCCACCCAGCCGGCCGCCTCGTCCGCCCGGACGATCACGTCCACGTCGCCATGGAGGACGAGCACCTGCAGGGGGAGCCGAGGTGTCGACGGGTGGTAGCGCCTGAGGATCGCGACGAGGTCTGCGATCGCGGTGTCGTGCGACCCGATCGACCCGAGTCGCTGAGCCATCTCAGCGCCTGGATCCGGAGGGGCGCCGAGTACCAGCGCTGTCGGGGTCTGGTCGGGCCGGCCGTCCAGCAGCGCAGAGGCTGCGGCCTCGAACGCGACCAGCGAGCCCAGACTGTGTCCGTAGTAGACCCCGGAACGATCGGGCGTGATCGAGCGCCACCGCTGCACGATCTCGTGGACTGACGAAGCACCACACTCACCCGGACCGACGACGACGCGGGCGGGCGAGAACAACGCCGGCCACCGCCGGAAAGCCTCAGCGGTGCCACCGCCATGCGGAAAGCAGTGCAGCAGCGGACCGTCGTCCTGCGTATCGCACCGTTCCATACCACCCCCTGCTCCGTGCCCACTGCGAGCGCCAGACGACGCAGTGGCGAGCAGTATCACCGGCGATCAGACGCGTAGGTGCGCCCCGTGCACGGCTTGGGTAGGTGGTGCCCATCCGCGAATGCGCGCCAGGGCAGTTCGCGGAACAGCGGCACCCCGCGGTACCGCGAGACGACGCCGCGCGCCAGGCCCGACTTCGGGGGCTCGACCCGGGATGTCAGCGGCGTCCAGCTACCGGGCTCCTGGGACCGGAAGCCACGCCGAGGCTCACCGACGCATGATGGTGACGATCCGCCAGCCATCGGGGGTCTGCGGGGTGATCAGCGCCTTGCCCTCCATCGGCGACCGGCCCGCCGCACGACGAAGGCCCCGATCTGGCGGGATCGGGGCCTTCGTCGTCGCTGTCTCAACGAGTGTCCGGAGGGGGACTTGAACCCCCACGCCCTATACGGGCACTAGCACCTCAAGCTAGCGCGTCTGCCATTCCGCCACCCGGACAGGGTGTCTCCCGAGGATCGGACCGGTGCGCACGTCGGCGCCCCGACGACCCGTCAGGTGCGGCAGAAAACATAGCACGGAGTGGCGGCCGGGCACGCATCCGCAGGTGGGGGCACACTGGCGGTGGCGCCCCGGAGCCGGGCCGGACGGCGGACGTGGGGCCACGACGGCCGGAAGGGGCGCGCGCACGATGGCGGAGCAGAGCAACGCCCGGACCGGCACCTCCACGGGCGCGGGCGCCCGGCGGGTGGCCGGGCAGCGGCGGGTGAGCGCCGGGCAGCAGCCCGGGGACGGCGTGCCGCGGTGGTTGCGGACGTCCGCCGGGGTGACGTGGCGGCTGCTGGTCCTCCTCGCCGGCATCGGGGTCGTGTTCTACGCCACCGCGCAGGTGCAGCTGCTGTTCGTCGCGGTGTTCATCGCGTTCGTCCTCACCGCCGTGCTTCGGCCGCTCGTCGACTTCTACGGCCGCGTCATGCCCCGGCCGCTGGCGACCGCGCTCGGGCTGCTGTCGGGGTTCCTCGTGCTCGCCGGCATGGTGTTCTACGTCGGCTACTCCGTGGCGAACCAGTGGCAGGACCTGTCCCAGCAGTTCGGCGACGGCATCGACCAGATCGTCGACTTCCTGGAGAACGGGCCGCTGCCGGTCTCGATCACCAACGAGCAGATCGCGGAGTGGATCGACACCGGCCGCGAGTGGATCCAGCAGCACGCCGGCGACCTCGCCAGCCAGGCGGCGGCGTCCGCCGGGTCGGTGGTCGAGGTGTTCACCGCGATGGCGCTGGCCGTGTTCTGCGCGATCTTCTTCCTGGCGCGCGGTCAGGACATGTGGACGTGGTTCGTCAACCAGCTGCCCGCGACGGTGCGGGAGTCCTGGAAGACCGCGGGCGGCGCCGGCTGGTACACGTTCTCCGGCTACACCCGCGGGACCGTGATCATCGCGGTCACCGACGGCGTGCTGGCCTTCGTGCTGCTGTCGATCATCGGGGTGCCGCTCGCCGCGCCGCTCGCCGTGCTGGTGCTCATCGGCGCGTTCATCCCGCTCGTCGGGGCGCCCGCGGCGATGGTCGTCGCGATGATCGTCGCGCTCGCCGCGAACGGCGCCCTGCAGGCGGCGGTCGTCGGCATCGGCATCGCGCTGATCGGGCAGTTCGAGGGGCACGTCCTGCAGCCGCTCGTCATGGGCAAGCAGGTCTCGCTGCACCCGGTGGTCGTCGCGCTGGCGGTCACCGGCGGGACGCTCACCGCGGGGATCCTCGGCGCGGTGATCGCCGTGCCGCTGGTGTCGGTGGTGTGGGCGATCTACTCGCGGTTCCACCAGCTCGACCCGCCGATGGACGCGGAGGACGCCACCGAGGACGTGCAGCCGGTCGACGGCGACGGCCAGGACGGCACGGCGCCGGCCTGACGCGAGCGCCCGTCGCGGCACGTCGCGGGCTGGTCGGCCCCGGCTCCTGCGGCGGGTCGTCCTACGCGTCCGGCGACGACGCGCGCGGCGGCTCCCCGAGGGACTCGAGCGCCCGGTCGAGGGCGGCGACCCCGTCGCGGTCGACGGGGCGCAGCGGCGCCGGCAGCTCGCCGGTGTCGACGCCCCGCAGGGTCGCCACGGCGTGCACGGCGCGTGCGCCGCCGAGGCCGAGCACCAGCTCCGCCACCGGTGCCAGCCGGGACATCAGCGCCCGGGCCTCGTCCTCCCGGCCGTCCGCCGCGGCGCCGGCGACCGCGACGTACCACTCGGGCAGCGCCGCCGCGAGGCCCGAGTGCCAGGTGCGGGCACCGGCCAGCAGCCCCTCGAGCCCGAGCAGGTCGCCGCTGCACCCGAGCTCGACGTGCGGCGGCACGGCCGAGTTGAGCGCGCGCACGCGGTCGCGCAGCTCGACGGCGTCGCTCCCCCGGTCCTTGACCCCGCCGACGCCCGGGGTCTGCGCGGCGCGGGCCAGCAGCTCGACGGAGTACCGGAAGCTCGTGCTCACGGGGTTGTGGTAGAGCCACACGGGCACCCGCGCGGCGCCCGCGACGTCCTCGACGAGCCCCAGCACTTCGTCCTCGGTCAGCGGCAGGTACGCCAGCGTGGGCAGCAGCACGGCGTCGACGCCAGCTCGCTCGGCGACGATCGTGTGCATGACGACCTCGTCGGTGGTGAACGCCCCGACGCCCGCGACGACCGGCACCCGGCCGTCCGCCGCGGCGACTCCCGCCTCGACGACCATCCGCCGCTCGCCGGCGGTGAGGTACGGCCAGCCGCCGGTGCTGCCGAGCACCGCGACGCCCGAGACGCCGGCGCGGACCGCGCGGTCGACGAGGTCCTCCAGCGGGTCGGTGCGCACCTCGCCCTCGGGTCCGCGCGGGGTGGGCAGGTACGCGACGAGCGGGCCGAGGAGGGGCATCGCCGCAGTGTAGGCAGGTCGGTGCGCCGGGCCGGTGGCCACCGGGGTCGCGGGGTCACTGGAAGTCCCGGGAGGTCGTGGCGACCTGCAGGGACAGCGGCGACAGGTGCTCGGCGACGAGGTTCGTGGCGCCGTCGGCGCGCTCCAGCCTCCCCCGGACCACCAGCGCGCGCGAGGTGCGGGCGACCTTGCGGAACCGCTGCCACAGCCCGGTGCTGCAGACGACGTTCAGCAGCCCGGTCTCGTCCTCCAGGGACAGGAACGTGACCCCGCCCGCCGTCCCGGGGCGCTGCCGGTGGGTGACGACGCCGGCGACGGCGACCCGACGGCCCGGGTCGTGGTGGTAGGTCTGCTCGACGCGCAGCACGCCCGCCGCGTCGAGGCCGTCGCGGACGTACTGCGTCGGGTAGGAGTCCACGGTGACGCCGGTGGCCCACACGTCCGCGACGGCGAGCTCGACGGGGCTCATGCCCGGCAGGGTCGGCGCCTGCACGCCGACGGAGACGCCCGGCAGGGTGTCGGGTCCCTCCTGCGCGAGGGCGCCCGCCGCCCACAGGGCCTCCCGCCGGGTGACGCCCAGCGGCTCGAGCGCGCCGCCGGTCGCGAGGGCCTCGAGCTGCGCGGTGCTGAGCTCGACCCGGCGCACGAGGTCCCGCAGGTCGGCGAACGGCCCGTGGGCGTCCCGCTCGGCCACGATCCGCTCGGCGACCTTCTCCCCCACGGACCGGATCGAGGCGAGCCCGACCCGGACCGCGAGCGACCGGACGGACTCCCCCGCGGCTGCGCCCGGCGCACGCGGCACGGGCGCGGTCCCGGACTGCCGGGGGGTCAGGAGGGGCTCGCCACCGGGAGGCTCGGGCCGGACCCGCTCGACGACGGCCTGCACCCCGGAGCGCTGGACGTCCGGGCGCAGCACCTCGATGCCGTGCCGGCGGGCGTCGGCCACGAGCGTCTGCGGGGAGTAGAACCCCATGGGCTGCGCGGCGAGCAGCCCGGCGTAGAACGCGGCCGGGTGGTGCACCTTGAGCCACGCGCTGGCGTAGACCAGGAACGCGAAGGAGTACGCGTGCGACTCGGGGAACCCGAAGTCGGCGAACGCCTTGAGCTTCTCGTAGACCTCCTCGCGGACGTCCTCGGGCAGGCCGTTGCGCTCCATGCCGGACATCAGCCGGGCGCGCAGGGCCTCCATCTTCTCGATGCTGCGCTTGGAGCCCATCGCGCGCCGGAGCTGGTCGGCCTCCGCGGGCGTGAAGTCGGCGACGTCGATCGCCATCTGCATGAGCTGCTCCTGGAACAGCGGGACGCCGAGGGTGCGCTCCAGCGACTTCACGAGCTTCGGGTGCGCGTACGTGATGGGCTGGCGCCCCTGGTAGCGCTCGATGTAGGGGTGCACGGAGCCGCCCTGGATCGGCCCGGGGCGGATGAGCGCGACCTCCACGACGATCCCGTAGAAGCTCCGCGGCTGCAGGCGCGGCAACGTCCCCATCTGGGCGCGGGACTCGACCTGGAACACCCCGACCGTGTCCGCCGCGCACAGCAGGTCGTAGACCAGCGGGTCCTCGTCCGGCAGGGCGTGCAGGTCGAGGGCCGGGCCGCCCTGCTTGCGCACCTCGTCGAACGCGAGCCGCAGCGCGGTGAGCATCCCCAGCCCCAGCAGGTCGAACTTCACCAGCCCGGCGTCCGCGCAGTCGTCCTTGTCCCACTGCAGGACCGTGCGCCCCTCCATCCGCGCCCACTCGACGGGGCACACCTCGATGACCGGGCGGTCGCACATCACCATGCCGCCGGAGTGGATGCCGAGGTGGCGCGGCAGGCGCAGGAACCGGTCGGCCAGGTCGACGACCTGGTCGGGGATCTCGTCCAGGTCCGCGGCGGGCGGCGGCCGGTGCGCCGGGACGACGTCGTGGCCGTCGGCGGTGGGCTGCCCCGGGCGGCCGTCGGTGTCGTCGTGCCCCGCCGGACGCCGGGGCGCGGGCGGGGTGCCGGGCTCGTGGTTCCAGCCCCACACCACGCCGTCGGGGTCGCGCTGCTGCGCGGCGTAGCCGGCGTCCTGCGCGGCGGCCGCCGACGTCCGGGGAGGGGCGCCGGCGGGCACGGTGCCGGGCGTCGCGCCGGCGGGCACCGTGCCCGCCGGCACGGTGTCGGCTGGCACGGTGTCGGCGGGCACCCGGTTCTCGCCGGACCACCACGGGTGCACCGGCTGGGGCCCTCGCAGCGTGCCCCAGCGCTCGATCGACTTGCTCCACGCGTCCTGCTGCCCGACGTCGTAGCCGAGCGCCCGGGCGGCGTCCCGGACCGCGGACCGGGCGCGGTACGAGATGACGTTCGCGACCTGGGCGGCGTGCGTGCGGCCGTGCTTCGCGTAGACGTACTGGATGACCTCCTCGCGGCGGCCCGACTCGATGTCCACGTCGATGTCGGGCGGCCCGTCGCGCTCGGGGGCGAGGAACCGCTCGAACAGCAGGCCGTGCTGCACGGCGTCGACGGCGGTGACCTTCAGCGCGAAGCAGACGGCGGAGTTCGCGGCGGACCCACGGCCCTGGGCGAGGATGCCGTTGCGGTGGCAGAAGTCGACCAGGTCGTAGACCACCAGGAAGTAGCCGGGGAAGCCGAGGTCCTCGATGACGCGCAGCTCGTGCTCGAGCTGCGCGTAGGCGCCGGGGACCCGCTCGGCCTCGGGCGGGCCGTACCGCTCCAGGGCGCCGCGGCGGACGAGCTCGCGCAGCCAGGTCGCCTCGGTGTGGCCGGGAGGCACGGGGTAAGGCGGGAGCTGCGGGGCGACGAGGTGCAGGTCGAACGCGCACTCGTCGCCCAGGGCGGCGGCGGTCGCGACGGCCTGCGGGTTCCGCCGGTGCCGGTGCAGCATCTCCGTGGCGGACGCGAGGTGCGCGGTGGGCGCGCCGGGCAGCCAGCCGTCGAGGTCCTCCATCGACGAGCGGGCCCGCACGGCCGCGAGCGCCATCGCCAGGTCGGCGTCCCGCGGGGTGGCGTAGTGCACGTTGCCGGTGGCGACCAGCGGCAGCCCGGCGTCCCGGGCGAGCGCGGCGAGGGCGTCGGCCGTCTCCGAGTCGAACGGCCCGCCGGACTGCGTGACCTCGACCGCGACGTTGTCCCGGCCGAAGAGGGCGGCGAGCCGGTCGAGCTCGGCGCGCGCCCGCTCGGGGCCACGAGGCGCGACGCCGGGGGTCCGGCCGCCGTCGGTGAGGGCGTGCCGCACGGGTCCCTTGCGGCACCCGGTGAGCACGAGCCAGCGTCCGTCCGCCTGCTCGGCGAGGGACTCCAGCCGGTACTCCGCGGCGCCCTTGGTGCCGGTGGCGAGGTGGCCCTCGGCGATGGCGCGGGACAGCGCCCGGTAGCCGTCGGGGCCCCGCGCCAGGACCGGGAGGTGCAGGGCGCGGGGGTCGGGCACGCCCGTGGGCGGGTCGAGCACGTCCGGGCCGGTGAGCCCGGGGACGGGCAGGTGCAGCTCGGCACCGAAGACGGTGGGCAGCCCGACGCGCCGGGCGGCCTCGGAGAACCGCACGACGCCGTACAGCCCGTCGTGGTCGGTGAGCGCGAGCGCGCTGAGCCCGAGCCGGTGCGCCTCGGCGGCGAGCTCCTCCGGCTGGCTCGCGCCGTCGAGGAAGCTGAACGCCGAGTGCGCGTGCAGCTCCGCGTAGCGGGGGGCGTCAGTCATAGACGGCCTCGCAGGTCCAGCCGTCGGGGCGCCAGGCGAGCAGCAGGGCGCGCCCGTCGGCGAGGGTGGCCTGCACGTGCACGCGCAGCTCCGCCCGGTCGGGTGCCCACCACCGTTCGGCCAGCGGCCACGGGCCCGCCCAGCCGGCGACCTCGTGCTCCGCGGCGGGGCGGCGGTCGGTGCCGGGGGTCCGCACCCGGGCGGGCGGCGCGGTCATCACGAGGCGCCCGTCGAACCACACCGGCCGCCCCCGGGCGTCGAGCACCTCCACGGGCGCGGGTCGGACGGGCACGGTGGCGGGTGCCGGTTCCGGGAGGCGGCCCGGCCACGGCCGGTCCGCGGGCCGGGGTGCGGCAGCCTGCGCCCCCCAGGGCTGCAGGTGCACGCGGTCGCGGACGTCCCGGCCGCCCTGCAGGGCGGCGGTGAGCACGCCGTCCCCGCCGAGCAGGCCCTGCACGCGGTCGAGCGCGCGGTGCGCCCGCAGGTCACCGCCGGACGGGCCGCCCCACAGCCGGCCCTGCTCGGCGCCGGCGGCGGCGACGTCCTCGGCGGTGATGGCGAGGGCGACGAGCCCGACGGGCTCGGCCCCCTCGTCGTGCTCGGGCTCCGCCCGGCCGCCCCGCTCGACCGCCGCCGCGGTGAGCCAGCCCTCGAGCTGCCAGCGCACCCGGTCGGTGATCCGCGCCGCGGACAGCCCGCCGAGGCCGCCGAGGTCCGTCCGCCAGGTGCGGGTGAGCTCCTCGCCGGCGTCCGTCCGGGCGGCGATGCGCAGCCGCCCGCAGGTCAGCGACTGCTCCGTGAGCAGGGTGTGCAGCTCCTCCGCCAGGCGCCGGCCGGCGAACGTCGCGACGTCCACCCGGTGCGCGGGCGGGTCGAGGGCGGTGGCGACCTCGAGGTCGGTCTCGGGGCGGCGGCGGGCGGGCGGGCGCAGGTCGTCCCCGCGCGCCAGGGTCCAGGCCCACGTGCCCCAGCCGCCGAACCGCGCGTGCACGTCTCCCGCCGCGAGCGCCGCGAGGTCCCCGAGGGTTCGCAGCCCGAGCCGGCGCAGCAGGTCGACGAGGTCGGTCACGGCCCGGAGGGCGTCGTCCTGCATCGCGGCCGTACCGATCTCCCCGACCTGGCGCGGCGCCAGGAACTCCCGGGAGCGGCCCGGCGGGACGACGTCGTCGGTGCGGGCCGCGAGGATCGCCGCCAGCAGCCCGTCGGCGGTGCCGACCTGGCACTCGTGGCCGGTGCGCTCGGCGACGGCGGACACCAGGCGCTCGGCGAGGGTCTCCTCAGTGCCGTGGAAGCGGGCCGCGCCGTCGGCGGGGAGCAGCAGCAGCCCGGGGCGGGCGACCTCGACGCCGGCGACGACCGACTCGGTGGCCGCCGCGACCGGCTCGAACAGCCGGGCGTCGCGGTCGTCGTCGGCGGGCAGCAGGACGACCTCCGGGCAGACGCCCTGCGCCTGGCGTCGACGCATCCCCCGGCGCACGCCCTGGGCCCGGGCGAGCGCGGACACGGCGGTCAGGCGTGCGCCGGACTGCACGGCGGCGGGCAGGTGCGGCGGCACGTCGGCGGCCCGCACCGCGGCGACGACCGGCCAGTCCGGCACCCAGACGACGGTGGTGCGGGTGCTCATCCGACCAGCCTCAGGCCGGGGCGGTCCGCCTCACCGGACGCGGAGGTGGCGGGGACCGCCGGCGGGGCGTACGGGTCGGCGCCGGCCTCGAGCGGCAGGACCACACGCAGGTCCTGGGCGCGGCCGGCGCCACCGCGGCCGGTGCGGGTGATCCGGAGCTCGTGCGCCCGCAGGCGGCCGTCGCCGTCGCCCACCCCGGTCCACCGGCCGCCCTCGACGGTCAGCACGCAGCCCGCCCCGGGCCACGGCGAGGTGGCCAGCAGCACGGACCCGCGGTCGCGGGCGCGCGCCATGAGCCGGCGGCGGTCGGCGTCGGCGAGGGTCGCCCCCGGGCCGACCACGACGACGTCGATCCCGTCGAGCAGGGCGGCGACGACGGTCGGGGAGTCCACCCCGGGGCGCGGCACGACCGCGAGCCGCGCCAGGGCGACACCGGACTGGGCGGCGGCCAGCAGGCCGAGGCTGGGCTGCCCGACCACCGCCGCCCACGCCTCGCGCGCCGTGCAGGCCGCCGCGATCATCGCGAGCACCAGCGAGGTGGAGCCGAGGACCGCGGTGGTGCTGCCGCGGCGCAGGCCGTCGGGCAGCAGCGGGGTCAGCGCGGGCGGCACGGCCAGCGGCGGCCGGTCGGTCAGCAGCACCGGGCCGCGTGCGGCGGGCCGCGACGGCGACGGGACGTGGCCGGGCAGGTCGGGGACGGCCACGGGCCCGGCCGACGGCGTCGAGCCCGGGAGCCCCTCCGTGTCAGGGCGGACCGCGACCGCGAGCGCCGCGGTGCCGTGGACGGGGTGGTGGTCGGCACCCCCCGCCTCGCGTCCCGGAGAGTCGGTGCCCCCGTCCACCCCGTGGCCGGCCCTGTGGCCGGTCCCGTGGTCGTCCCTGTGGTCGGCCCCGCGTGCCAGACTGCGTGCCCCGGTCCGCAGCTCGGCGTGCGCGAGGGCCGCCCGGGCGCGGGCGATCCGCTCCTGCTGGGTCACCGCGTCCGCCGCGCTCACCGCTCCACCTCCGTCCCGCCCTCCGCGCGGCGGGACGGCCGACACCGTCCCCACCGCCCCCGTCGTTCGAACACGTGTTCGATTGTGCCAGTAGACGCCGACACGACGGCACCCGTCAATCCGGCGCCGGGCCGCCTGGGGACCACGCCCGGCGCGCCGTCGCGGACACGCCGGAGCCCCTGCGCGGACCGGCGCGCGGGGGCAGGATGAGACGCAGGCACACCCGTCGCGGCACCGTCCGCGACCGCCCCGGAGGAGGACCATGGCCGTCTCGCTGACCCGTCCCGTCGCCCCCGAGCCGTACGCCCTGCTGCCGTCCGTCGCCGCCTTCGACGTGGCGAGCGCTGACGTCGTGCACGGCGAGCCGCTCGCCCCCGAGCTCACCGCCGACGGCGGGGGGCTCTCCCCCGCGCTGGAGTGGTCAGGGTTCCCCGAGGGGACGCGCTCGTTCGTCGTGAGCTGCTTCGACCCGGACGCGCCGACCCCCGCCGGGTACTGGCACTGGACGGTCGTGGACGTCCCCGTGAGCACGACCTCGCTCCCCCGCGGCGCGGGATCGCCGGACGGTGCGCTGCTGCCCGAGGGGGCGTTCCACGTCCGCGCGGACGGGGGCACGCCCGGCTACGAGGGGGCCGCGCCGCCGCCCGGGGACCGGCCGCACCGGTACGTGTTCGCGGTGCACGCGCTCGACGTCGAGCACCTCGAGGTCCCGCGGGACGCGACGCCCACGGCGGTGGCGTTCACCGCCCTGTTCCACACGCTCGGGCGGGCGACGATCAGCCCGATGTCCTCCCGCTGACCTCCCCGAGCTCCAGCACCATGCCGGTGGCCCCGGGGGCGACGTCGCGGAAGCCCAGCGACTCGTAGAGCCGCCGGCCCGGCGGGTCCGCCACGAGCGTGACGTACGCACCCTCGGGCGCCCGCGCGCGCAGGTCGTCGAGCAGGCGCGTCAGCACGCGGCGGCCCAGACCGCGCCGCTGGTGCCCGGGGTCGACCGCCATGTCCGCGACCAGGAAGTACCAGCCGCCGTCGCCGACCACCCGCCCCATCGCGACGACCCGGCCCTCCGCCGTCCGCACGTGGCACCACGACCAGCTCCCCGCCAGGGCCCCGCCGGCCTGGTCGGGCCGCTTGGGCGTCAGACCCGCGTCGCGGCGCAGCCGCAGGTAGTCGTCCCGGGGCGGCGCGGCGGGCACCAGCACGTACGGGTCGGCGGCGAACGGGTCGGACGGCGGCGGCGGGAGCACGCCCCCATCCTGACCGAGAGGCGGACGACCCGGTGGCACCGACGGCCGTGCTGGCTACGCTGCGGCCATGCCGCTGACGCTCGGGAACCTGACCTGGCTGCGCGCCGTCGACCACCTGCACCTGCTCGCGGAGCCCACCGCCGCAGCCGTGACCGGCTGGGCCGCCGTGGAGCCCGCGGTGGCGGACCAGGTGCTCGTGACGGAGATCGACCCGGGGCTCGCGGACACCGCCGCGATGACCGAGGCGTACGACCTGCCGCTGGCGGTGTCGGCGAACTGCGTCCTGGTGGCGGGGCGGCGCGGCGGCGAGGAGCGGGTCGCCGCGGCCGTCGTGCGGGCGACGGGCCGCGCGGACGTGAACAACGCCGTCAAGCGGCTGCTCGACGTCCGCAAGGCCTCGTTCCTGCCGGTGGACCGCGCCGTCGAGGAGTCCGGCATGGAGTACGGCGGGATCACGCCGCTCGGCCTCCCGACGGGCTACCGCGTGCTGGTGGACGCCGCCGTCGCGACGGAGGTCGAGGGCGCCGGCGGCACGGTGATCATCGGCTCGGGGCTGCGGCGGTCCAAGATCGCCCTGCCGGGCGCCCTGCTGGCGCAGGCCCCGGGCGCGGAGCTCGTCGACGGCCTCGCCCTGGCCTGACCGGAACCGGCCCACCACCAGCCCGGAACCGGCCCCGCACCGGCCCACCACCGGCGCGGCGCCGACGTCGACCCGCCCCCGGAACCGCCCTCGCGCGCGGCGTGCGCGCAGCAGACTGGAGCCGACCCCGCACACCCACCGGCCCCGGGAGGCTCCCGTGCCCGTCCTCGTCGTCGGCGCCGGCTCCGTCGGCTCCGCCCTGGCCACCCTGCTCGCGGGGCGCGGCGAGACCGTGACCCTGGTGAGCCGCTCGGGCCGGGGCCCCTCCGCACCGGGCGTCCGGTGCGTGCCGGCCGACGCGGCCGACGCCGACGCGCTCGCCGTCCACGCCCGCGGCGCCGCGGCGGTCGTGAACTGCGTGAACCCCGGCCCGTACCAGCAGTGGGAGGAGCGGTGGCCCCCGGTCGCCGCCTCCCTGCTCGCGGTCGCGGAGCGCAGAGGCGCGGTGCTGGTGACGCTGAGCAACCTGTACGGGTACGGCCCCGTGGACGGCCCGCTGCACCGCGACCTCCCGCTGGCGGCGACCGGGCACAAGGGCCGGCTGCGTGCGCGCCTGTGGCAGGAGGCGCTCGCCGCGCACGAGGCGGGCCGGGTCCGGGTGACGGAGGTGCGGGCGTCGGACTTCATCGGGCCGACCGTCCCGCGCGCCGGCGGTCTGCTGCGGCGCTACGCCGACGCCGCCCTGCAGGGGCGCACGGTCTGGTCGTTCGGGGACCCGGACGCGCCGCACGCCTTCTCGTACGTGCCCGACGTGGCCCGCACGCTCGCCGTCGTCGCGGGGGACGCACGGGCGTGGGGGCGCGCGTGGCACGTCCCCGGCCCGCCCGAGCGCTCGGTGCGGCAGACGCTCACCGACCTCGTGGCCGCGGCGCCGCCGGCCCGCCCCGCCCCGCGCGTGCGGCGGGTGCCGCGCCCGCTGCTGACGGCCGGGGGCGCGGTCGTCCCGGTGCTGCGCGAGCTGGGAGAGGTCCTGTGGCAGGTCGAGCGGCCGTTCCTGCTCGACGCGACCGCCACCACCGCCACGTTCGGCCTCCGTCCGACCCCGTGGGAGGAGGTCGTGGCGGCCACGGCACGCGGCTGGGCCGGCGCCGCGACGGCACCCGGCGGGCAGGGCGGCTCGACGGGCGAGGCGGACGACCCGCGGCTACCGTGACGTCGGCACCCGCCCGCGCGGACGCGGGCGCCGCCTCTGGCAGCGGGGCACCCGACCCGACGCGCGCCAGGAGGACCCGACGATGCGAGCACCCGCCCCCCGTGGACCGTTCAGCCGGAGCGTGCTGACCGCGCTCGCGGCGGGTGAGGTCGGCCCGGAGCTCGCCGAGCAGGCCGCGAGCGCCGTCGACGCCTCGCCGGACGTGCTGGTGGACGAGGACGTCCAGCTCGCGCTCACGGTGATGTACGAGCTGCACCACCAGGGCGTCGACGGCGTGGACGACCGGATGGAGTGGGACCCGCACCTGCTGCGCGCCCGGGCGGTCGTCGAGCAGCGGTTCGAGGCGCGGCTGCGTGCGGAGGTCCGCGTGCCGGAGGACCTCGTCGAGCAGCTCGAGGCGGACTCCGCGCGCGAGGGGCTCGGCCCCGCGGTCGCGCGAGCCCTGTTCGACCTGACGGGCCGCGACTCCGGACCGGGCCTGTCGGCGTACGTGGCCCGCAAGGCCACCGACGAGCAGCTGCACGAGCTCCTGGTGCACCGCTCGGTCTACCAGCTGAAGGAGGCCGACCCGCACACGTGGGCGATCCCCCGGCTCCTGGGCGCCCCGAAGGCCGCGCTCGTGGAGATCCAGGCCGACGAGTACGGCGGCGGCCGTCCCGAGCGCATGCACGCGGCGCTGTTCGCGCGGACGATGCGCGGCCTCGGGCTGGACGACACCTACGGCCGCTACGTCGACGACGTGCCCGCGGTGACCCTGGCGTCGGTGAACACGATGTCGCTGTTCGGGCTGCACCGGCGGCTGCGGGGCTGCGTCGTCGGGCACCTGGCGGCGTTCGAGATGACGTCATCGCAGCCGAACCGGCTGTACGGCAACGGGTTCCGGCGGCACGGCTACGACGCCGACGTGACCTGGTACTTCGACGAGCACGTCGAGGCCGACGCGGTGCACGAGCAGATCGCGGGCCGCGACCTCGCGGGGGCGCTCGTGGAGCAGCAGCCGCACCTGCGGGACGACGTGCTCTTCGGCGCCGCCGCGTGCCTGGAGGTCGACGGCCGGGTCGGCGCGCACCTCGTGGAGCACTGGTCGACCGGCGAGAGCTCGCTGCTGCGGCCGTGGACGGTGGGGAGCGCGGCGTGACCACCGCACCCGTGCTGCGTGCCGTGCACCGCCCCGTCCACCCCCGGTCCCTGGAGGTCGCCGCATGAGCCCCGGCAGCCGCGGCGACGCACCCGCCGTCGTCCTCACCGCCTGCCCCGACGGCCCGATCCTCGTGCGGGGGGACGTGGAGCTCCGCGACGCGACCGGGCAGGTCGTCCCCCGCCGGCGGGCCACCGTGGCCCTGTGCCGGTGCGGGGCGTCCGCCATCAAGCCGTTCTGCGACGGGTCGCACAAGGCGATCGGCTTCCGGACCGACGACGAGGTCCCCCGCCCTCCGGAGCCCGCCCCCGCGCGGCCCCGCACGGGGCGCGCGCCGTGACCGCCGCCGGGGCTGCGCGGTCGCCGCGTCCGGCCTAGCGTCGGGTCGATGAGCCCGGACCCCACGCGCCCCCGTCACGGCCGTCCCCGTCACGGCACCGGCGGCGCCGCCGCACCCCGCGGCGGGGTCCCCGGTGGCGCCCGGCCGGGGCGTCGCGTCCCCCGCCCGCCCGCCGGCCGCGGCGACGTCGACGCGGTGGTGGTGGGCTCGGGCCCCAACGGGCTCGCGGCCGCGGTGACGCTCGCCCGTGCAGGGCTGTCGGTGACGGTGCTGGAGGCGCAGGACACGGTCGGCGGCGGGTCCCGGACGCTCGACCTCGGCCTGGCGCCGGGGATCGTCCACGACATCTGCTCGGCGGTGCACCCGATGGCGTGGGCGTCGCCGTTCTTCCGCGAGCTGCGCCTGCACGAGCGCCTCGACCTGCTCACCCCGGAGGCGTCGTTCGCGCAGCCCCTCGACGGCGGCCGGGCGGCCGTGGCCTACCGCGACCTGGATCGCACCGCCGACGGGCTGGGGGCGGACGGTGACGCGTGGCGCCGGCTGTTCGGCCCGCTGTCCGCGCGGTGGCAGGACGTCGTGGCGCTGGCGCTCGGCGACCGCCGCAGCGTCCCGCCGGGCACGACGCCCCGCACGGTCGCCACCGCGGCGCGGTTCGCGCTGGGGGTGCTGCGCAACGGCTCGCCCGTCGTGCCGTCGGCCCTGCGCACCGAGGAGGGCGCGGCGCTGCTGACGGGCGTGGCCGGGCACGCGATCACGCCGCTGCCGTCGCTGGCGGCGGCGGGCACGGCCGTGCTGCTCACCACCCTCGCGCACGCGGAGCACGGCTGGCCCGTCGTCCGCGGCGGCTCGCAGGCGATCGTCGACGCGCTCCACGCCGACCTGGTGCGCCTCGGCGGTCGCGTGGTGACGGGCCACCCCGTCGCACGCCGCGCCGACCTGCCGCCGGCGCGCGCGTACCTGTTCGACACGGCCCCGCGCCTGGTCGCCCAGGTGTTCGGCGACGCGATGCCCCCGCGGCTGCAGCGGGCGTACGCCGGGTACCGGTACGGCAACGCCGCCGCGAAGGTGGACCTCGTGGTCGACGGCCCGATCCCCTGGGCGCACCCCGAGGTGCACCGCGCGGGCACCGTCCACCTGGGCGGGACCCGGGACCAGGTGGTGGAGGCGGAGGCCGCCGTCGGGCGCGGCCGGCACGCCGAGCGGCCGCTGACGCTGCTGTCGGACCCCGCCGCGCTGGACCCCGGGCGCGGCGCCGGCGGCCTGCGGCCGGTCTGGGCGTACGCGCACGTCCCGGCGGGCTCCGACGTCGACCCCACCGAGGCGGTGCTCCGCCAGGTCGAGCGGTTCGCCCCCGGGTTCCGGGACACGGTCGTCGCCTCGCACGCGCTGCCCGCCGCGCGGCTCGCCGAGCACGACGCGAACCTGGTCGGCGGCGACATCTCGGGCGGCGCGGTGTCGCTGTGGAGCATGGCGACCCGCCCGGTCCCCCGGCTCGACCCGTACGCCTCGGGCGCACCCGGGGTCTACCTGTGCTCGGCGTCCGCCCCTCCCGGGCCGGGCGTGCACGGGCTGTCCGGCTGGTACGCGGCGCGTCGGGCGCTGCGGGACCTGCGGGCGCCGCGCGACCCGGCGGACGGGCCCGCGCCCGGCCGCACGCCGCGCCCGGCCGGAGGCTAGGGTCGCGGGGTGACCTCGCCGCGTCCCGTCCTCGTCCTCACGCACGTCGCGCACGAGGGCCCGGGCCTCGTCGCCCGCGCACTGGACGGCCTGCCGATGACCACGCGGACCGTCGTCGACGACCCCTCGCCGCGGCTGCCGGCGGTCGGCGACCTCGCCGGCCTCGTCGTCATGGGCGGGCCCCAGGACGCGGACGACGACCTCGGCCACCCGGGCCTGGCCGCCGAGCGCCGGCTGCTCGCCGAGGCGGTCGACGCCGGCGTCCCGACCCTGGGCGTCTGCCTCGGGATGCAGCTGCTCGCCCTGGCGCTCGGCGCCCGCCTGCACCGGCGGCACGGCACGGAGATCGGCTTCGCCCCCGTGGACGTCGTGGCCCCGGACCCGCTCCTGGCCGCGACGGGGCCGCACCCGACGGTGCTGCACTGGCACGACGACGCCGTGGACCTGCCGGACGGCGCCACGCTGCTCGCGCGCACCGGCACCACGCCGGTGCAGGCGTTCCGGGCGGGCAGCGCCGTCGGCCTGCAGTTCCACCTGGAGGTGGAGCCCACCCTGCTCGACGTCTGGCTCGCGACCCCCGCGATGACGGCGGGCCTCGAGCCGGGCGAGGCGGAGGCGATCCGGATCGGCTCCCGTCAGCACCTGGCGGCGCTGCGGCCGGGCGCCGACCTGGGCCTGGCCGCGTTCGCGGCGGCGGTGCGGGAGCACGCGTGAACCCGGGCGCGGGCGCACCGGCGGCGCTGGACGACCTGCTGCGCCTGTGCGACCGCCGTCCCGTGTGGGCGCCCGACCCGGAGCGCGCGTTCGCGGCGTCGGACCTCCCGGTCCGCAGCTCGGCGGTGCTGGTGCTGTTCGGCGTCCTCGACCACGTCGCCGCGCGGACCGACCACCCGGCGGTGGCCGCCGACCTCGACGTGCTGCTGACCCGCCGCTCCCCGACCCTCGGCCACCACCCGGGCCAGGTGTCGTTCCCCGGCGGCGGCGTCGACCCCGGTGACGACGGCCCCCGGGCGGCGGCCCTGCGGGAGGCGCAGGAGGAGACGGGTCTCGACCCCGCCGGCGTGCGCGTGCTCGGCACGCTGCCGCCCCTGCCGCTGCCGGTGAGCAGCAACCTCGTCACGCCGGTGGTCGCCTGGTGGCAGCAGCCGTCCGCCGTCGCGGCCGCGGACCCGGCCGAGACCGTCGACGTCTTCCGCGTGCCGGTCGCGGACCTGGTGGACCCGGAGAACCGCGTCAGCACCGTGCTGCACCGCCACGGCAGCGAGTACCGGGGCCCGGCCTTCCGCGTCGGGGGCGTGGTGGTCTGGGGCTTCACCGCGTTCGTCCTGGACCGGCTGCTGGACGAGGTCGGCTGGGCGCAGCCCTGGGACCCCGCCCGCACGGTGCCCGCGCCCGTCTGACCGGCGCGGCGCACCCGGCACGGATCACCCGCCGCCGCGTCGGGAAAAGGCTCGTCACAGCATCATCGAAACGATACGATCGTCGACGGCGCCGCCGCCCGCCGCGACCGGGACGCCGCCGCTCCCCCTGCCGTCCCGATCCCAGCCGCCCTCGTCCTGCCCGGAGCACTCCCCCTCATGGCCAAGGTCCTGACCGCCGGCCGTCCCTGGCGCGTCATCCTCGTGTTCGCCGTCCCGCTGCTCGTCGGCAACGTCGTCCAGCAGCTCTACCAGTTCGTCGACGCCGTCGTCGTCGGCCGCCACCTCGGCGTCGACGCCCTCGCGGCCGTCGGCGCGACGGGCAGCCTGCTGTTCCTGCTCCTCGGGTTCGTCTGGGGCATGACCTCCGGCTTCGCCATCCCCACCGCCCAGGCGTTCGGGGCGCGCGACGCGGCGGCCGTGCGGCGCTCGGTCGCCACCGGCGCCCTGCTCACGGGCGCCGGCAGCATCGCGCTGACCGCAGCCGCCCCGCTGCTCGCCGGCCCGGCGCTCACGCTGCTGCGCACCCCGGACGTGCTCATGGCGCAGGCGACGACGTTCGCGCAGGTGAGCTTCCTGGGCACCGGCGCGCTGATGTTCTTCAACTACCTGTCCGCGGTCGTCCGCGCGATCGGCGACTCCCGCACCCCGCTGGTGTTCCTCACGGTGGCGTGCGCGCTCAACGTGGCGCTCGTCGTGCTCTTCGTCGGCGGCCTGGGGCTCGGCGTCGGCGGCGCGGCGCTCGCCACCGTGGTGTCGCAGGCGGTGTCGGTGGCGCTGTGCCTGGAGTTCGTGCGGCGCCGCGTCCCTGTGCTCCACCTGCGCCGGGCGGACTGGCGCGTGACGCGCACCGACCTGGCCGAGCACCTGCGGCTCGGCCTGCCGATGGGCTTCCAGGCGTCGATCATCGCCATCGGCACCCTCGCGGTGCAGGTCCGCCTCAACGGGCTCGGTGCCGACGCCGTCGCCGCGTACACCACCGCGGCGCGCGTCGACGGGCTCGCGATCGCCCTGCTGCAGTCCCTCGGGCTCGCGGTGTCGATGTTCGTCGCGCAGAACCTCGGCGGCGGGCGGCCGGACCGCATCCGGCAGGGCGTCGTGCAGGCCACCGGCCTCGCGGTCGCCGGCTCGGTGGCGCTCGGCGTCGTGCTGGTCACGTCCGGGTCGTGGCTGGTCCGGCTGTTCGTCGGCGACGGGGAGGACCGCGTGGTCCACATGGCGACCCAGTTCCTCCACATCAACGCCGCGCTGTACGCGGTGCTGGGCGTGCTGTTCGTGCTGCGCGGCGCGCTCCAGGGGCTCGGCCGGACGGGCGTGCCGACGCTGACCGGCGTGATCGAGCTCGTGATGCGGGTCGGCGCCGCCGTGGTGCTCGGAGCGGCCTTCGGGTTCGTCGGCGTCGTGTGGGGGAACCCGCTCGCGTGGGCCGGCGCCGTCGTCCTGCTGGTGCCGGCGTACCTGCGCGCGCACCGGCAGCTCGCGGCCATGCCGATCGCGCCGCTCGACCAGGTCGAGGCGACCCCCGAGCCGGTCCCGGTGGAGGGGCCGTCGGACGGGTCGATGGTCGTGGACGCGGTCGTGCCGCAGCCCCGCGTCGTCGACAGCGCCCTGCCCGCGACGGCCCCGGCCGCTCCGGGCTCTCCGGTCGCGGACGCCGCCGGGCCCGGCGCCACGTCCCGCCTGGAGTGCCACCCGCCCGGTCGCTGACCGCGCCGCCGCGACCACCCCGCGGCCGCGCCAGGACGTCGCCCGGCGTCCGGTAGCCTGGCGCGCCCGCTCCCCCGGAGGTTCCCGTGCCCGTCAAGCCCGCCGCCGAGGTGGCGCTCAGCGCCGACCTCGTCCTCGCCCTGCTCACCGAGCAGCACCCGGACCTCGCCGCGCTGCCCGTGCGGCTGGTGGCGCACGGGTGGGACAACGCGACGTTCCGGCTGGGCGAGGACCTCGCGGTGCGCCTGCCGCGCCGGGAGGCCGCGGCGCACCTCGTCGAGCACGAGCAGCGCTGGCTCGGCGAGCTCGCCCGGCGCTGTCCCGTCTCCGTGCCCGCACCGGTGCGGACCGGGAGGCCCGGGGCCGGGTTCCCGTGGGCGTGGAGCGTCGTGCCGTGGTTCCCCGGCACGCACGCGGCGGACGAGCCGGTCGCCGCCCGCACGGCCTGGGCGCCGGCGCTGGCGGAGGCGCTCGCCGCCCTGCACGCCGCCGCGCCCCCGGGCGCCCCCGTCAACCCGGTGCGGGGCGGGGCGCTCGCGGACCGGTCGGCCGCGCTGCGAGGCCGTCTCGAGCACCTCGAGGCGCGCTCCCCCGGCGCTGCGGCGCGCGCCGAGGCGCTGTGGGAGGACGCGCTCGCCGCCCCCCGCTGGCCGGGCGCCCCGCTCTGGCTGCACGGCGACCCGCACCCCGCGAACCTCGTGGTGCGCGACGGCCGGCTCGCCGCGCTGCTGGACTTCGGCGACCTCACCGCCGGGGACCCCGCGTGCGACCTCGCGACCGCGTGGCTGACCTTCGACGACGACGGACGCGCGGCGTTCCGGGAGCGCTCGGACTCCCTCGCCGACGCCGCCGGGCCTCCCGACCCGGGCCGGTGGCGACGCGCGGCCGGGTGGGCGCTGGTCATGGCGTCCGCGATGGTCGCGCACGGCGACGACGACCCGCCGGTCGCCGCCACCGGCGCGCACGCCGTGCGGGCGCTGCTCGGCTGACCCCGCCGCGGCCCGCCGCCGGCCCGGCACGCCGCCGGCCCGGCCCCGGCACCCGCCGGCCCGGCCCGGCCCGGCCCGGCCCGGCCCGGAGGGATGATGGCCGCATGGCCGACGCACCCCGGACCGTCCCGACCGACGCGGACGTCCCCGCCTTCCTCGCCGCCGTGACGCCGGAGCGCCGGCGCCGCGACGCGCAGCGGCTGCTCGAGCTCGCCACCCGCGTCACCGGCGAGGCGCCCGTGCTCTGGGGCTCGTCGATCATCGGGTTCGGGTCGGCGCGCTACACGTACGCCTCCGGTCGCAGCGGCGACTGGCCCCCGGTGGCGTTCTCGCCGCGCAAGGCCGCGCTGACGCTGTACCTGACCGACGGCGTCGAGGCCCACGCCGACCGCCTCGCCGCGCTCGGGCCGCACCGCACCGGCCGCGGGTGCGTGTACCTGACGGACCTCGACCGCGTGGACCTCGGCGTGCTGGAGCAGGTCGTGCGGGACGCGTGGGAGGCCCGCGGGAGCAACCCCCGCGACGCCTGACACCCCCGCGCCGCGAAGGCACGGGGGCGTCGGAGACCGCGTCAGGCGCTCGCGAGGCTCCGCAGCACGTACTGCAGGATGCCGCCGTTGCGGTAGTAGTCGGCCTCGCCGGGGGTGTCGATGCGCACCACGGCGTCGAACGCGACGACCGCGCCGTCGGCCTTCGTCGCGGTGACGCGGACCGTGCGCGGGGCCGGCCCGTCGTTGAGCGCCGCGATGCCGGCGATGTCGAACGTCTCGGTGCCGTCCAGGCCGAGCGAGTCCGCCGACTCCCCCGCCGGGAACTGCAGCGGCAGCACGCCCATGCCGATGAGGTTCGACCGGTGGATCCGCTCGAACGACTCGGTGATGACCGCCTTCACGCCGAGCAGCGCCGTGCCCTTGGCCGCCCAGTCGCGCGACGAGCCGGACCCGTACTCCTTGCCGCCCAGGATCACGAGCGGCACGCCGGCCTCGGCGTACGCCTGCGCGGCGTCGTAGATCGACGTCTGCTCGCCGGTCAGGTGGTTGACCGTGAAGCCGCCCTCGACGCCCGGCACGAGCTGGTTGCGCAGCCGGATGTTCGCGAACGTGCCGCGGATCATCACCTCGTGGTTGCCGCGACGGGAGCCGTAGGAGTTGAAGTCGCGGCGCTCGACGCCGTGCTCCGCGAGGTACCGCCCGGCGGGGCTGTCGGCCTTGATCGAGCCCGCGGGGCTGATGTGGTCCGTGGTGACCGAGTCGCCGAGCCGGGCCAGCACCCGGGCACCGGACACGTCGGCGACGGGGGCCGGCTCGGCGGCCATGCCCTCGAAGTACGGGGGCTTGCGCACGTACGTCGACTCCGCGTCCCAGGCGAACGTGTCGCCCTCCGGCGTGTCGAGCGCACGCCACCGGTCGTCGCCCGCGAACACGTCGGCGTAGTCGGCCTCGAACATCGAGCGGTCGATGCTCGCGTCGATCGTCGCCTGGACCTCCTCCGGCGTGGGCCAGATGTCCGCGAGGAACACCGGCGCCCCGCTCTCGTCCGTGCCGAGCGGCTCGTGGTCGAAGTCGAAGTCCATCGTCCCGGCGAGCGCGTACGCGATGACGAGCGGCGGCGACGCGAGGTAGTTCATCTTCACGTCGGGGTTGATGCGCCCCTCGAAGTTGCGGTTCCCGGACAGCACCGAGACGACCGACAGGTCGTGCTCGTTGACGGCCGCCGAGACCTCCTCGGGCAGCGGGCCGGAGTTGCCGATGCAGGTGGCGCAGCCGTAGCCGACCAGGTGGAACCCGAGCTTCTCGAGGTACGGCCACAGGCCGGCCTTCTCGTAGTAGTTCGTCACGACCTGGGAGCCGGGGGCCATCGACGTCTTCACCCACGGCTTGGAGGCCAGGCCGCGCTCGACGGCCTTGCGGGCCAGCAGCGCCGCGGCGAGCATCACCGACGGGTTCGACGTGTTGGTGCAGGACGTGATCGAGGCGATGACGACGGCGCCGTGGTCGAGCTCCGTGGTCGTGCCGTCGCCGAGCGTCACCGGCACGCGGCGGTGCGGCCGGCGAGCCGAGTCGCCCGCTGCCACGTGGGCCGGCGCGTCGGAGGCGTCGGCGTGCTCGCCCGCGGCGATCGGGTCGGACGCGGGGAACGTCTCGTCGACGGACTCGTCGAGCCCCGTGAACGTCCGGTCCGCCCCCGTGAACGGCGCCGCCTCGTCCGCGGACACGTAGTCGAGGATCGACGTCGCGAACGACTCCTTGGCGGCGGACAGCTCGATGCGGTCCTGCGGGCGCTTCGGGCCGGCGATGGACGGCACGACGGTGCCGAGGTCGAGCTCCAGGTACTCGGAGTACGCCGGCTCCCGCGACGGGTCGTGCCAGAGGCCCTGCTCCTTCGCGTACGCCTCGACGAGCGCGAGCTGCTGCTCGGAGCGGCCGGTGAGGCGCAGGTACTCGAGCGTCACGTCGTCGACCGGGAAGATCGCGCAGGTCGAGCCGAACTCGGGCGACATGTTGCCGATCGTCGCGCGGTTCGCGAGCGGGACCTGGGCGACGCCCTCGCCGTAGAACTCGACGAACTTGCCGACCACGCCGTGCTGGCGCAGCTGCTGGGTGATGGTGAGCACGACGTCGGTCGCGGTGACGCCGGACGGGATGGACCCGGTGAGCCTGAAGCCGACGACGCGCGGGATGAGCATCGACACCGGCTGCCCCAGCATCGCGGCCTCGGCCTCGATGCCGCCGACGCCCCACCCGAGCACGCCCAGGCCGTTGACCATCGTGGTGTGCGAGTCGGTGCCGACGCAGGTGTCCGGGTACGCGCGGACGACGCCGCCGACCTCGCGCGTCATGACGCCGCGGGCCAGGTACTCGATGTTGACCTGGTGCACGATGCCGGTGCCCGGGGGGACGACCTTGAAGTCGTCGAAGGCCGTCTGGCCCCACCGCAGGAACTGGTAGCGCTCGTGGTTGCGCTGGTACTCGATCTCGACGTTGCGGCGGAACGCGTCCTCGCGCCCGAACACGTCGATCTGCACCGAGTGGTCGATGACGAGCTCGGCGGGGGCGAGCGGGTTGATGCGGGTCGGGTCGCCGCCGAGGTCGGCCATGGCCTCGCGCATCGTGGCGAGGTCGACCACACAGGGCACGCCGGTGAAGTCCTGCATGATCACGCGGGCGGGCGTGAACTGGATCTCCGTGTCGGGCTCGGCCGCCGGGTCCCAGGCGGCCAGCGCGCGCACGTGGTCGGCGGTGATGTTCGCGCCGTCCTCGGTCCGCAGCAGGTTCTCCGCCAGCACCTTGAGGCTGTACGGCAGCTTCTCGGTCCCGGGGACGGCGTCCAGCCGGAAGATCTCGTAGGTGTCGTCACCGACGCTCAGCCGGGACTTCGACCCGAAGCTGTCGACGCTGCTCACAGGGGGGCTCCTTCGTGGTGCGGGTGCGGCCGCCCCGGCCCGTCCGCGGGTCCGGCGGGGACCCGCGGGGCGGGCCGCGGCGCGTGGTCGTCTGCGATCACCGCGCGGACCGGGGGCGGTCCGGCGATTTATCTTGACGTCAAGATACATCCTACCGTGCCGGACCGGGGCGGGCGACGTGCACCACGCCGCGACGCGCGCGACGTGCTCCCGCCCCGGTCCCGGGACGTGGCCCGGTCAGTCGCCGGACGCGGCCTCCTCCGCCGCGCGCCGCTCGCGCTCGACGGCCTTCTGGTGCTGACGCGGGTCGTAGTCCGGGGTGCCCTGCTTGTGCAGCTCCTCGGTCGCCCGCCGGCTCGCCTCCGCGACGCGGTGGGCCGCCTCGGCGGCCGACTCGCGGGCGCCGCCGTCGTGGGCTGTGGTCATCGTCGACTCCTTCCGTCCCCGGGCGTCCGGACGCGGGCGCCCGCTCTCACGCTAGGCCGCGAGCCGCCCGCGCGCGACCGCCCTGCGTCCCCGCAACAGGGCGACGCACCCGGTCAGCGGGTCAGGACCGCGACCGCCTCCACGTGGTGCGTCATCGGGAACAGGTCGTACCCCGTGACGTCCGCCAGGGCGTAGCCCTCCTCCGCGAGGTACGCCACGTCGCGCGCCAGCGCCGCCGGGTCGCACGCCACGTAGACGACGCGCTCCGGCGCGAGCCCGGCCACGGCGCGCACGACGTCCCGGCCGGCTCCGACCCGCGGCGGGTCGAGCACGACCACGTCGGCGCGCGGTCCCGCCTCCCCGGAGGCCAGCACCCCCGCGACGTCGCCCCCGTGCAGCGCCACCTGCGGCCGGTCGTGCAGGTTGCGCCGCGCGTCCTTCACCGCCCGGGCGTCGCCCTCGACGGCGACGACGGTGCCCGCGTCGCCGACGGCGTCCGCCAGCGGGAGCGTGAACAGGCCCGCGCCGGAGTACAGGTCCAGCACCCGCGCGCCGGCGACGTCGCCGACCGCGTCGAGCACCGCGCCCGTGAGGGCCGCCGGCGCCTCGCGGTGCACCTGCCAGAACCCGGCCGCCGCCACCCGGTACGCCCACTCCCGGTCGCCGACCCGCACCCGCTCGCGCACGGCCGTGCGGGCGTTCGGGCGCGGGTCGACCTTGCCCCGGCGCAGGTCGAACGGCTCGCCGTCGACGAGCACCACCGGCTGGTCGCCACCGGCGGGCGCGACCGCCTCGATCCGCGCGCCCGGACGCCAGCGGCGCCCCAGCAGGTCGAGCCCGGCCAGCGCGTCGCTCATCAGCGGCATCGCGGACACGGGCACCACGTCGTGCGACCGGAACCGCCGCATGCCCGCGCGACCCTCCCGGTCGGCCAGGAACCCGACGCGGGTGCGCCAGCCGAGCCCGCCCCGCTCCGCGTCGCCGGGGAGCTCCCGCACCGGGACGTCCCGCTCCACGC
The DNA here is from genome assembly GCF_039548315.1 of Cellulomonas olei. NCBI lineage: Bacteria > Bacillati > Actinomycetota > Actinomycetes > Micrococcales > Cellulomonadaceae > Cellulomonas > Cellulomonas olei. The sequence goes on along the minus strand of NZ_JBCLVN010000022.1, from coordinate 8,466 downwards.
GCGCCAGCCGCTGCAGCTGCTCACCGAGCACCGCGGCCTTCCACGCGCGCTGCGCCGCCGGCGACACGTGCGCGAGCTCGCCGCCGCCGACGCCCCCCGGCCCGGCCTCCGGCCACGCGGACGGGACGCGGTCCGGCGACGCCTCGAGCACCTCGACGGCGTCGGCGCGCCAGAACCGGGCCTTCGCGCCGGTCTCCGTCAGCCGGGCGCGCACCCGCTCGCCGGGCAGCGCGTGCCGGACGAAGACGACCCGGCCCGGACCCTCCTCGCCCGGGGTCCGCAGCCGCGCGACGCAGTGCCCGCCGTGCGCGACCGGCCCGACCTCCAGCTCCACGACGTCGCCCGGCGCGCGGTCCTCAGAGGCCACGGGAGATCGTCCTGCGCACGTGCTCCTCCATACCGGTCTGACCTTCCGTCGAGGCGAGCTGCCACGGCACGGACGCCACGACGACGCCCGGGGTGAACAGCAGGCGGCCCTTGAGCCGCAGGGCGCTCTGGTTGTGCAGCAGCTGCTCCCACCAGTGGCCGACGACGTACTCGGGGATGTACACGACGACGAGGTCCCGCGGGCTCTCGCGCCGGATCGAGCGGACGTACGTGATGATCGGGCGCGTGATCTCGCGGAACGGCGAGTCCAGGATGCGCAGCGGGACGGGCAGCTCCATCGCCTCCCACTGCGCCCGCAGGGCCTGCGCGTCCTCGGGGTCGACCCCCACCGTCACGGCCTCGATCGTGTGCGGGCGCGACGCCCGCGCGTAGGCGAGCGCACGCATGGTGGGGCGGTGCAGGTGCGACACGAGCACGATCGCGTGCACGCGGCTCGGCAGCGCACGGGCCGCGGTCGGGTCCTCGCCCAGCGCGAGCTCCTGGCGCACCGCGTCGTAGTGCCGGCGGATGCCCTGCATGCCGATGAACACGACGATCATCGCGAGGATCGCGATCCAGGCGCCGTGCGTGAACTTCGTGACCAGCACGATCAGCAGCACGGTCGCGGTCATCCCGAAGCCGGTCGCGTTGATGACCCGGGACCGCGTCATCTGCCGGCGGCGCGCCGGGTCCGGCTCCGTGCGCAGCTCGCGGGTCCAGTGCTTGATCATGCCGAGCTGGGACAGCGTGAACGACACGAAGACGCCCACGATGTAGAGCTGGATCAGCCGGGTGACCTGGGCGTCGAACGCGATGATCAGCGCGATCGCCCCGAGCGCCAGCGCGACGATGCCGTTGGAGAACGCGAGCCGGTCGCCGCGGGTGTGCAGCTGCCGCGGCAGGAACCCGTCCTTCGCGAGGATCGAGCCGAGCACCGGGAAGCCGTTGAACGCGGTGTTCGCGGCGAGCACGAGGATCAGGCCGGTGACGACCGCCACCAGGTAGAACGCCGGCGGGAACGAGTGGAAGATCGTCTGCGCGAGCTGCCCGATCACCGGGTCCTGCACGTAGTCCTCGCCGACCGGGCGGCCGTCGCGCAGCAGCTGCGTCGCCGGGTCCTCCACGTAGTGCACGCCGGTGAGCCGGGCGAGCGTGAGGATCGACATGATGAGGAACACCGACAGGCTGCCGAGCAGCAGCAGCGTGGTCGCGGCGTTCTTGGACTTCGGCTTGCGGAACGACGGGACGCCGTTGCTGATCGCCTCCACGCCGGTGAGGGCGGCGGAGCCGGACGCGAACGCCCGCAGCACCAGGAACGCCCCGGCGGCGCCCGCGAGCCCCTCGTCGAAGCCCTGGACCGGCACGATCGTCAGGTCGTGCGACGCGGCCTGCTGCAGGTCGCCCGTCAGGTACTGGACGAACCCGAAGACCGCCGTCGACCCGACCGCCACCATGAACAGGTACACGGGGATCGCGAACGCCCGCCCGGACTCCTTCACGCCGCGCAGGTTCGCCAACGTCAGGAGCACGACGACCCCGACCGCCACGAGCGTCTCGTGGCCCCGCAGCGCCGGCAGGGCGGACGCCGCGTACTGCGTGCCGGACGACACCGACACCGCGACGGTCAGCACGTAGTCGACCAGCAGCGCGCTGGCCACCGAGACGCCGGCCCGCGGGCCGAGGTTCACGGTCGCGACCTCGTAGTCGCCGCCCCCGGACGGGTAGGCGTGCACGTTCTGCCGGTACGACGCGATGACCGTGGCCATGACGACGACGACCGCGAGGCCGACCCACGGCGAGATGACGGTGGCGCTCACCCCGGCGAGCGCCAGGGTCAGCAGCACCTCGTCGGGGGCGTAGGCGACGGACGACAGCGCGTCCGACGCGAAGATCGGCAGGGCGATCCGCTTGGGCAGCAGGGTGTGCCCCAGGTTCTCGCTGCGGACCGGTCGGCCCAGCAGCAAGCGTTTGGCGGCATCCGCGAGATCCGGCACGAGGGACCATGCTAGGCGCACTCGCGTGCCGTCGCGCCACCCGGGTGCGGCGCGGCAGCCGGGGGACCTCCGGCGGTGCCGGGTCGCGCGCCGCGGGTATACCGTTCCGCGTTGTGCACTTCGTCATCATGGGCTGCGGCCGCGCCGGCGCCACGCTCGCGCAGTCGCTGGAGAGCCACGGCCACTCCGTCGCGGTGATCGACCAGAACCCCGACTCGTTCCGCCGGCTCGACGCGGACTTCGCGGGCAGCAAGGTCACCGGCCTCGGCTTCGACCGCGACGTGCTGCGCCAGGCCGGCATCGACGACGCCTTCGGGTTCGCCGCGGTGTCCGACGGCGACAACTCGAACATCCTCGCCGCGCGCGTCGTGCGCGAGACCTTCGGCGTCGAGAACGTCGTGGCGCGCATCTACGACCCGCACCGCGCGGAGATCTACCAGCGGCTCGGCATCCCCACGGTCGCGACCGTGCGGTGGACCGCGGACCAGGTGCTGCGCCGCCTGCTCCCGATGGGCGCGACGAACCAGTACACCGACGCGTCGGGCCGCATCGTGCTGTCGGAGGTCGACGTCCACGAGGGCTGGCGCGGCAAGCCGCTGCGCGTCCTCGAGGAGGCCACCGGCGCCCGCGTGGCGTACGTGACCCGCTACGGCGACGGGTTCCTGCCCGACGCCCAGACCGTCCTCCAGGAGAACGACATCGTGCACCTGCTGATGCGCGCCGACGACACGGCCGCCGTCGAGCGCGTCGTCACCGCCGCCCCGGAGGTGCAGGCATGAGGGTCGTCATCGCCGGCGCCGGCTCCGTCGGCCGCTCGATCGCCCGGGAGCTGCTCGCCAACGGCCACGAGGTCACGCTCATCGACCGCCAGCCGTCCGCCATGCGGGTGGCCCAGGTGGCCGACGCGGACTGGCTGCTCGCCGACGCGTGCGAGCTGCCCACCCTGACGCAGGCCCGCACCGACGAGTGCGACGTCGTGGTGGCCGCCACCGGCGACGACAAGGCGAACCTCGTGATCTCGCTGCTCGCCAAGACGGAGTACGGCGTGCCGCGCACCGTCGCCCGGGTGAACAACCCGAAGAACGAGTGGATGTTCGACGAGGCGTGGGGCGTCGACGTCGCCGTGTCCACCCCGCGCATCATGACCGCGATGATCGAGGAGGCCGTGTCCGTCGGCGACCTCGTGCGGATCTTCACGTTCCACCAGTCGGGCGCCGACATCCTCGAGCTCACGCTGCCGGACGGGTCCCCGCTCGCGGGTCGCCTGGTCGGTCAGATCGACTGGCCGGCCGACACCGTGCTGGCCTGCATCGTGCGCGACGACCGGCCGTTCTCCCCCAGCACCGACGACACCCTGGAGGGCGGCGACGAGCTGCTGTTCGTCACGGGGCGGGACGGCTCGGAGCAGGAGCTGGCGGAGCTGCTGTCGACCCGCGCACCAGGAGCCAGCTCGCCCACAGCACCAGCGCCGTGAGCGGCAGGCCCATCACGAGCTTCGCGGTGCCGAGCCAGGCCACCTCGTCCGCGCGGTAGAGCGGGACCTGCACGAGCAGCCGCGCCGCGAACATGCCGGCCCACAGCCACGTGGCCACGGCGTAGCGGCGGCGCAGCTCCGCGTCGGCCCGCCACGCGACCGCCGCGCCCCACGACCCCGACGACGACATCGGCCCGTCCGGCCGGAACAGGCCCACCACCAGGCCGACGAGCGGCCAGCGGACCAGGGCTGAGACGGCGAACCCGAGCAGGCAGCCCAGGTTCACCAGCAGGCCCCACGCGTAGTAGTCGGCCGCCTGGCCGGAGCGCCACGCCCAGATGACGCCGATGCCGACGCCGAGGACGCCCGACAGCGCCTGCGTCACCGGGGTGCGCTGCACGAGACGCAGCAGCGTGGCGACGAGCGCCGTCGCCGCGGACGCCACGAGGGCCGGCGTCAGCCGCTGCCCGGCCGCGACGAACACCGTGACGAACACCAGGCCCGGGGCGACGGACTCGACGGCGCCGCGCACGCCGCCGACCGCGTCGGTCAGGGAGAAGTGCTCCTCGCCGAGCGCGCGGATGCCCCGGGCGGAACCGCCCTGCGGGACGTCCGCCGCCGCGGGGGCGCCGGGGACGGAGCCGTCCCGCGCCGGTCCGGCGCCGGCCGCGTCCGGCTCACTCACCGGGCCGGGGCCGCAGCTCGTAGCGCGGGTTGAACATCGACCGCCGGCCCTCGCGCGAGCACACCAGGCCCTCGACCTTCAGCCGGCGACCCGGCTCGATGCCGGCGATCTCGCGGCGGCCCAGCCACACGAGGTCGACCGTGCCGCTGCCGTCGTACAGCTCGGCCTCCAGCGCCGGCACACCCTCCCGGGGGCGCAGCACGACCGAGCGCAGCACGCCGGACATCTTCACGCGGTGGCGCTCGGGGGCCTGCGAGACCGGCGTGCAGCCGGTCGCGCGGACCGCGTCCTCGCGCTCCTCGTCGGCCTCGATCTCCTCCTGCGAGGCGACCGCCTTGCGCAGCTGCTCGCGCAGCGACACGGGGGACATGTCAGCGGATCTCCGTGATCTCCGGCCCGCGCGTCAGCGGGTCGAACGTGGGTGCCGGCGCAGCGGCCTTGGGGACGGCGCCGTCCTCCTGCCCGGGGAGGCGGAGCGCGAGCAGGTCGCGCGGCGGGCGGGCCTGGCCGTCGCGGACGACGACGGTGCGGCGGAAGACGTCCTCGAGGCGCTTCGCGGCGTCCTCGTCGACCGCGGCGCGGCCGGTGACGACACCGCGCAGGAACCAGCGCGGACCGTCGACGCCGATGAACCGCGCGGGCCGGTGGCCGGTGCGTCCCTCGGGCGTCCGCACGGGCAGCCGCGCGAGCAGCTCGCGCCCGAACGGGCCGGGGACGTCGTCGACCGCCCCGCCCTGCTTGCGCACGGACTCGCCGATCTCCTCGCGGATCTCGTCCCAGATGCCCTCGGAGCGCGGCGCGGCGAACGCCTGCATCTGCAGGGTCGAGCCGTCCAGCGTCACGCCGACGGCCGTCACGACGTCGCTCTTCTTGTCGATCTCCATGCGCAGCTCCATGCCCTGCACACCGGGCAGGCGGAGCGCGCCGAGGTCGATGCGCGGGCCGGGCGGGACGTCCTCGGTGGCGTCCCAGGGGCCGCGCGACCTGTCGGCCGGGAGCGCGGGCGCGGGGACGTCGGACACCGGGGCGTCGGGCGCGTCGCCCGCCGGGTCGTCCGCGGCCGGGGCGGCTGCCTCGGTCCCGGTGGCGTCCGCGGCGTCGTCGCGGTCGGCGGTCGGCTCGGCGGCCGCGGTCTCGTCCTGGGCGGTGCGGTCCTTCGCACCGCGCCGGAATAGCGCCACCCTCAGTCCCTTCCCCGGGTCACCCGCGTCGCGGGCACGTACACGTCCACAGTAGTCCGCCCGGTGCGGCGCACCTAGCGGGCTCCGCCCGAGGCGGAACCGGGGCCGGCGTCCGGGGCCTCCGCGGGCGCGCCGGCGACGACCGGGGCGCCGCCGGCGGCCGCGCGCCAGCCGCCGGACGACCCGAACCCGCCCGCTCCCCGGACCGACTCCGGCAGGGCCTCCACCTCGACGAACGCCGCCCGCTCCACGCGCTGCACGACGAGCTGGGCGATGCGGTCCCCGCGGTGCAGCTCGACGGGCTCCCGCGGGTCGGTGTTGAGCAGCGTCACGGCGATCTCGCCGCGGTACCCGGCGTCGACCGTGCCCGGCGCGTTCACCACGGTCAGCCCGTGCCGCGCGGCGAGGCCCGACCGCGGGTGCACGAAGGCCGCGAAGCCCTCGGGCAGCGCGATCGAGATGCCCGTCGGGACCGTCGCGCGCTCCCCCGGCGCCAGCGTCACGTCGACGCGGGTGACCAGGTCGGCGCCGGCGTCCCCGGGGTGCGCGTACCCCGGGACGGGGACGCCCTCGTCGAGCCGCCGCAGCAGCACGGTGGTCGTCGCGCCGTCGGCGCGGGTCGAGTCGGCGCGGGTCCCGTCGGTGCGGGTGCCGTCGTCGGGCGTGTCGTGGGCGGGGCCGGGTCCGGTGCTCGTCACGGGCCCCGACCCTACCGGCGCGGGTGGGATGCTGGGACCGTGCAGACCACGACCCCGCCCTCGTTCGACGAGCGCCTGTGGCCCTCGCCCGCCGGCTGGCTCGCGGTGCCCGCGGCCACCGTCATGCTCGGCATCGTCCTGTGGCCGGTCAGCCGGACGGCGGGGCTGGTGGCCGGCGTCGTCGGTCTCGTCGCTGCCGGCGCCGCCGCCGTGGCCGCCTCCACCCGCGTCCGCGTGGCCGGCGGCGAGCTGCACGCCGGCGCGGCGCACGTGCCCGTCACGCTGCTGCGCGACCCGCGCCCGCTCGACCCGGCGGCGACCCGCGAGGCCCTCGGCCCCGGCCTCGACGCGCGCGCCTACGTCTGCCTGCGCGGGTGGGTGCGCACGGCGGTGCGGGTCGAGCTCGCGGACCCCGCCGACCCGACGCCGTACTGGCTCGTCTCGACGCGCCGCCCGGAGGCCCTCGTGGCCGTGCTGGCCGCGGACGACGACGCCGGCCGGGCCCAGGAGGCCCGGCCGGCGTCGTGACGGCTGGTCCGGACGCTCACGCGCCCGGGTCGTGGAGGCAGCTCAGGCCGCGCACTCCGAGCAGACGGGCATGCCGTCCTTCTCGTACGCGAGCTGGCTGCGGTGGTGCACCAGGAAGCACTTGGAGCACGTGAACTCGTCGGCCTGACGCGGCAGCACCCGGACGGACAGCTCCTCGCCGGACAGGTCCGCGCCCGGGAGCTCGAACCCTTCGGCTGCTTCGGTCTCGTCCTCGTCCACCACGCCCGAGTTCTTGTCGGAGCGCCGGGCCTGGAGCTCCTGGAGCGAGTCCTCGCTCAGGTCCTCCTCGGTCTTGCGCGGGGCGTCGTAGTCGGTTGCCATGAGGTGTGGTCACGCTCCGTTGGGGTCGGTGATCGGCGTACGCGGGATCAAGTCGTCGCGCGACAGGTTTGTTCCCGGCCGGGCGCCCCGGATTGTGCCCTATTTCGGCGCGCGGTGCACGCCGGTCGGCCGGCGCCTCCCAGAGTCCTCTCAGGCGTCGGCGTCGGCGCCCAGCGCGGCGAGCAGACCGGCCAGCTCCGCGACGGTCTCCGGCGGTCCCACGACGGTCATGTCACGGCTCGCGCGGCGGCCCCGCAGGCCGCTCACCTGCGCACCCGCCTCGCGGGCGATCACCTCGCCCGCCGCGACGTCCCACGGGTTCAGGCCCCGCTCGTACATCGCGTCGAGCGTCCCCTCCGCCACCCGGCACAGGTCGAGCGACGCCGCGCCGATGCGCCGGATGTCCCGCACCTGCGGCAGCAGCTCCGCCAGCACCCGGCCCTGCACCCGGCGGCGCTCCGCCCGGTAGCCGAAGCCCGTGCCGACGAGCGACGTGGCGAGCGGGCGCGCCTCGTTGACCGCCAGGCGCTCGCCGTCCCGGTACGCGCCGGCGCCGAGCCCGCCCGTGTACGTCACGCCGTCCACCACCGAGTGCACGCACCCCGCGACGGCGGTCCAGCGCTCCGGGTCGGGCTCGCCCGCGACGACGCCGACGGACACCGCGTACGCCGGGACGCCGTACAGGTAGTTCACCGTGCCGTCGACCGGGTCCAGCACCCACGTGAGCCCCGTGGTGCCCGGCTGCCAGCCGTCCTCCTCGCCCAGGACGCCGTCGTCCGGCCGGTGCTCGGCGATCAGCGCGCGCAGGTGCGCCTCGGACGCCAGGTCCATGGCGGTGACCGGGTCGACCTCGCTCGACTTCGTGGCCGCCACCGACACCCGCGCGGGGCGCGTCGAGCGGATCAGCTCGCCGGCCGAGCGGGCGAAGCGCTCGGCGAGGTCGGCGAGCAGCCGGACCTCGGCGGGGCCGGGCAGGGCGGACGGCTGGTCGGCGGGCGGGGCGGGGTCCGGTGCGGTGGTCACGCCACCCATCCTGCCGGACAGCCCGCAGGCGGTCGCCGTCCCGGCCCGCTCACGCGCCGCGGCGGCGGCGCAGGCGCGCGATCCAGCGGAGCAGCGGCGCGGGCTCGAGGCGCCCGGGGCCGCGCCCCGGCGGACGTCCTCCCCGGCCGTGGTCGCCCGCCCGGGCCGCCTGCGC
>NZ_JBCLVN010000021.1:0-41184 GCF_039548315.1 Cellulomonas olei | reverse complement strand
CGGGCCGGTCGCCCGCGGCGCCCCGTCCCCGCGTGCCGCGCTCGGCGGCCACGCCGGACGTGGTCCCGGCGCGGGTCGCGTCGCCCTGGCCCGTGCGTCCGGTGCCGCGACCGCCCCGGCCCCCGCGGCGGGAACCGGTGCCGGAGGCGGCGCGCTGCGCCGTAGCGGCGGGGGCGGCGGGCGCGACACGCTCGGCGACGTCCCCGACGAGCCCGGCGACGACGGCGGAGCCCGGGGCGACCCGCTGCGGGGTCACCGTGATGCGGGCCTTGCGGGTGAGGTCCCGGACGTCACCGGCCTGCTCGGGCAGCATCACGGTGACGACGTCACCGCCGGACCCGGCCCGCGCGGTGCGCCCGGAGCGGTGCAGGTAGGCCTTGTGCTCGGCCGGCGGGTCGACGTGCACGACCAGCTCGATGTCGTCGACGTGGATGCCGCGCGCCGCGATGTCGGTCGCGACGAGCACGCGCACCTCCCCGCTCGTGAACGCCGCGAGGTTCCGCTCGCGGGCGCCCTGGCCGAGGTTGCCCTGCAGGTCCACCGCGGGGATCCCGTCGGCGGTGAGCTGCTTGGCGAGCTTCTTGGCCTGGTGCTTGGTGCGGGTGAACAGCACGCGGCGCCCGGTGCCGGACGCGAGCTCGCGCACGACCTCCTTCTTGGCGTCCGCGTCCGCCACGGAGAGGACGTGGTGGGTCATGGTGGACACGGGCGCGACCGCGGGGTCCACGGAGTGCGTGGTCGGCCGGTCCAGGTACCGCGACACCAGCGCGTCGACGCCGTTGTCCAGCGTGGCCGAGAACAGCAGGCGCTGGCCGCCGCGGGGCGTGCGGTCGAGCAGCCGCTTCACCACGGGCAGGAACCCGAGGTCGGCCATGTGGTCCGCCTCGTCGAGGACGGTGACCTCGACGGCGTCGAGCGAGCACAGCCCCTGGCGGATGAGGTCCTCGAGGCGGCCGGGGCAGGCGACGAGGACGTCGATGCCGGCGTTGAGCGCGGTCACCTGACGGCTCTGCGCGACACCGCCGAACACGGTCGTGGACGTCAGGCCGCTGACGGCGGCGAGGGGTTCGACCGTCGCGTGGATCTGGGTCGCGAGCTCCCGGGTGGGGGCGAGCACGAGGGCCCGCGGCCGGGCCGGGGCCCGCCGGGTGCGCGACGCGGCGAGCCGGGTGACGACCGGCAGCGCGAACGCGATCGTCTTGCCGGAGCCGGTGCGGCCGCGGCCGAGCACGTCGCGGCCCGCGAGCGTGTCGGGCAGCGTCGCGGTCTGGATCGGGAACGGGTCGGTGATGCCGCGCTGGGCGAGGGAGGCCGCGAGGGCGGCCGGGACACCGAGATCGGTGAAGGAAGGCATGGGTGAGGTCTTTCCGGCGTCGGATTCGGGCCGCAGGTCCGTGCGCGCGGGGCGGCGACCGGCGCCGGCGGCTCGGTCAGGCGAGCGTCTGCTGGCGGCGCTGGGCGCCCTGCGTGCGCAGGACGTAGCGGAAGAGCGCGTCCGTCTCCCGCGGGGAGGTCTCCACGAACCGGCAGCCGTAGTGCGTCCCGGAGCGCGAGGGCTGGGCACGGACGACGACCGCCTGCAGCCAGAACGCGTCCGACAGCTCGGGGAAGACGAACCTCACCGTGCTGCCGGGGGGCAGCTCGGTCTGACTCATCATACGCATCCCGTGCGCGGACACGTCGAGCACGGTGAACTGCACGGGCCGTTCCCCGCTCCCGGGCGCCCCGTCCCCGGCGGGTGTCGCGCCCTCGTCGTGCGGGGTGCCGGCCGGGGTCGCGAAGCCCTCGCACTCCACGCTGACGGCCACCCGGGCCACCGCGCGCTTCTGGAGCGTGGACAGCAGCTCGACGCCCGCGAACGCGACGGTGTCGGCGGTGATGCGGGCGACGGCGCCGACGTACACGCACTCGCCGCGCACCTCGTCGAGCACGCGCAGCGTGTAGTGCTCGCCCTCCGCGACGCCGCGCACGATGCCCTCGGTGCCCGCCCAGAGGACGCCGTCGTCGTAGGTCCGCACGTAGCCGGACAGCACGGTGCGGCCGTCGTGCTCGACGGAGCACAGGGCGAGCTCGTGCATCGGGACGCTCCGGGGCCGCAGGAGGGGGGCGGCTGGACCTTACCCCGCCCGCGCGCGGGCGGGCGTGACCCGAACGGGTGCCGGCGCCGTGGCGTCGCGACCGGGGTGCGCCGGGTCCCGCGCCCGGCGGCAGACCGGGCAATTGTGGCGAAACGCCGCAACACGGATCTTCTCGCCAATTCCGGCGCGTCGCACCTAGTCTCGGGACCGGTCGCGCACACCCTCGTGGCCGTCCCTGCGAGCACCCGAGGCCGTCCGCTGGCAACCGCACACCGCCGCTGGCCGCTGACCCGGTACTTCGCCGTCGTCAGCGTCCTCGCCATGCTCGCGCTCGGCGTCGCCCTCGTGCTCGTCACGGGCGACGTCATGCAGAAGCAGGCCCAGCGCGACGGCATCGCGCTCGCCCGGTCCATCGAGTCCTACGCCTCCGCCGGGGTCCCCGAGGAGGCCTTCACCGTCGGCGTGCTCGCGCCCGACGACGCCCAGCGGGTCACCGAGCAGGTCGCCGGCTTCCGCGAGCTGCGGCGCCTGCGCCTCTGGACGGTCGACGGCACCCTGCTGTACGACTCGCACGCGGACTCCACCGGGTTCGCGGACGGCGAGCGGCTGGACGCCGCGACCCGCGAGCGGGAGCCGGTCGCCCAGGTCGTCACCGTGGTGCGCGGCGAGCAGGTCGGCGGCACCGAGACCACCCTGCTCGACGTCTACGTCCCGGTGCAGCAGGGCCGCGTCGTCATCGGCGCCGCCGAGGTCATGCTCGACTACCAGGGCACCGCCGACGCGGTGTCGTCGGCCGTGCGCACCGTCACGCTCGTCGTCGCCGGCGGGCTCGCCCTGCTGTGGGTGCTGCTGTTCCGGACCGTGCGCAACGCCTCGCGCCGGCTGCAGGCGTCCGCCCTGGAGAACGCCCGGCTCGCCCTGCTGGACTCCCTGACCGGGCTGCCGAACCGGCGGATGCTCGCGGACCGGCTCGCGCGGGCGATCGACGAGTCCTCGGCGACCGGCGGCACCGTCGGCCTCGCGCTGCTGGACATCGACCGGTTCAAGGACATCAACGACTCGCTCGGCCACGACCGCGGCGACGAGCTGCTCGAGCAGGTCGCCGAGCGCCTGCGGGGCGCCCTGCGCGAGGACGACGTGGTGGCCCGGCTCGGCGGCGACGAGTTCGCGATCCTGCTGCCGGACGTCCGGTCCGTGGCCGACGCGGACGCCGCGGCCCGCCGGGTGCGGCAGCTGTTCGTGCCGCCGTTCATGCTCGGGGACCTGGCCCTGCACGTCGACACCTCCATCGGCGTCGCGTGCCTGCCGGACCACGCCGAGGACGCGTCCTCGCTGATGCGGATGGCGGACGTCGCGATGTACACCGCCAAGACGCACCGCCTGGGCGTCTCCGTCTACTCGCCCGAGGAGGACGACTCCTCGCCGGCCCGCCTCGTGCTGCTCGGGGACCTGCACCGCGCGCTCGGGGTCGCCGACGAGCTCGAGCTGCACTACCAGCCGAAGATCGACCTGCGCACCGGCCGGACCGTCGGCCTCGAGGCGCTCATGCGCTGGCGCCACCCCACCCGGGGGATGCTGCCACCGGACCTGTTCGTGCCGCTCGCGGAGCAGTCGGGCCTGATCCACGACCTGACGCGGTACGCCCTGCGCGCGTGCGTCGAGCAGCTCGCGGCGTGGCGGGAGCACGGCGAGCCCGTGCCGGTCGCGGTCAACCTCTCGGCGCACGACGTCACGTCCGCCACCGTCGCCGAGGTGATCGAGCACCTGCTGGCCACGCACGACGTGACGCCGGACCTGCTGGAGGTCGAGATCACCGAGACGGCCCTGGTCAGCGACCCGTCGCGGGTCGTCCCCGTGCTGCAGCGCCTGGCCGACGCGGGCGTCCGGGTCGCGATCGACGACTTCGGCATCGGCAACACCTCGATCTCCCAGCTCCGCGACCTGCCCGTGCACGGGCTGAAGATCGACCGGCTGTTCGTCGCGGACCTCTCGGCGACGGGCCGCGAGGGGTCCGAGGTCGTCGTCAAGGCCATGGTCGACCTCGCGCACTCGTTCGGCCTGCAGGTCGTCGCCGAGGGCGTCGAGGACGGCCGGACCGCCGAGGTGCTGCGCCGGCTGACCGTCGACCAGGCCCAGGGCTACCTGTACTCCCCCGCCGTGCCGCCCGACCGGCTGCGCGCCGAGGACCTGCCGCGTGACGTGGACCCGCGACACGCGGTCACATGACTCACCCGAGAACCGGACATCCGGGCTCAAGGTGCGCGACGATCTGACCGATAGCACCCGGTACGACCGTTTCGAACTCACCCGTGAGGATGACCACCCGGATGGACGAGCTGCTCCGCGAGATGATCACGCCGCCGCCGCCGCGCCGCGACCCGGCACGACGCCGCCGCCTGGTGACCACCGTCGCGATCCTCGGCATGGCCGGTCTCGGCATGACGTCGCTCGTGACGTCCGCTATCTTCACCGACAACGACGACACCGGGCGCACCGGCATCACCACCGGGACCGTCGACATCGCCGCCGGCGAGGACGCCGCGTTCACCCTGCCCCCCGGGCTGCTGGCGCCCGGCGACGACATCTTCAGCGCCGTCACGGTCGAGAACGACGGCTCCCTCGCGCTGGTCTACGGCGTCACGTACACCGCGACCGACCCCGACGGGAAGGCGCTGGCCGGGCAGCTCGGGCTCACGCTGTACGCCGCGCCGACGTGCACCGCCGCCGGCGTGGACGGGCGTGAGGTGCTCGCCCAGGTCGACGCCCTGTCCACCGCGCCGCAGCAGATCGTCCCGGTGGAGCGCCGGATCATCGCGGGCTCCGCCGAGGCGCTGTGCGTCCAGGTGACCGTGCCCGAGTCGCTCGGCGACGACTTCCAGGACGCGACCACCGACCTCGAGCTGACGTTCGACGCCCAGCAGGACCCCGAGAACCCGCACCTGTGACGGCGGGCCCACCACCCGAGGAGCGATGACCAGGAGGCCGCGCCCGGCCGTCGAGCGCCGGGCACCGCACCCGGACCGGCCGCGCCGCGCGACCCCGGTTCCGGCGGGACGACGCGCCCTGCGCGCCGGGCTGTGGACGGTCATCGTGCTCTGCGGCCTCGCCTACGCCACGTCGGTGGCGGTGCCCCTGTGGTTCCAGGCCAACGGCCAGCGCCTGCTGATCGTCACGTCCGGCTCCATGTCCGGGCCCGAGCAGGGCTCGTTCGACGCCGGCGACGCCGTCGTCATGCGGCGCATCACCGACCCGTCGCAGCTCCGGATCGGGCAGGTGGCCACGTTCTGGCCCGCGGGGTCGGACCAGCTCGTGACCCACCGGATCATCGCGCTGAGGAACCTGCCGGTGCTGCGGCAGGACGAGGCGACCGGCCGGATGGTCCAGCAGGACGACCCGGTGACGGGCGAGCCGCTGACCCGGCCGTACATCTTCACCAAGGGCGACGCGAACGCCGAGCCCGACCCCGACGCCACGCCCCTGTCGCAGGTGCGCGGCATCATCCTCGACGTGCACCCCCGCTGGGGCTGGGTGCTGGCCTGGGCCGGCTCGGCGCAGGGCCGGGCCGCGATGCTCGTGCCGCCGCTCGCCGCGCTCGCGACCCTGGAGCTGCTGTCCCTGCTCGACGACCGGCGCGCCCGCCGTGCCGCGGGCGACCGGCGGGCAGCCGCCCGGCAGCACCGTGACGATGCGCTCCTCCTCGGCTGACACCCGCGGCCACGCCGGGCCGCGCGAGCCCGTGCTGGGCAGGCGCACGCGTGCCGTCCTCACCGCGCTGCTGGTCGGCGTCGCCGTCGTGGGGCCGGCCGTGGGGATCGCCTCCGCCCGGTTCGGCGCCGCGGACGCCGTGACGATCTCGATCACGGTGACGCGGACCGACCCGGCTCCCGGCCCGGCGACGACGGGCCCGACGGCGGGTCCGACGACGACGGCGCCGGAGGCCTCCGGACCGGCCACGACCGCGCCCTGACGGGAGCCCCCGGGGAGGCCGCACGGCCGCGTCGTCGCCGCGCCTCCGCGTCGTCGCCGCACGGCCGCGATGCCGGGCGGGGCCGCACGCCGCCGGCCGGCCCCGGTCCGTCGGGTCGCGCCCCTGCGTCGACCCGACCGGCCGGGAGCCGGCCGACGCGTCCCAGGGTCGCGCCGGTCCCGCGCCGTCGCATCCGGAGTAGCGTCGCAGGCATGGCGGGCGCCGGCACCGCCCGGGGCGGGCGGACGAGGCGCGGGGAACCGTTCGCGGACCGCGCGCGGGCCGGTGCCGCGCTCGCGCGGGTGCTGGCGGGCGACCCCCGCCTGACGGACGCCGTCGTCCTCGCGCTGCCGCGCGGCGGGGTACCGGTGGCGGGCCCCGTCGCCGCGTCGCTCGGGGCGCCGCTCGACGTCCTGGTGGTCCGCAAGCTGGGCCTCCCGGGGCACCCCGAGCTCGCCATGGGGGCGCTGGCCGGGCTCGCGGGGGACGTCGTGGAGGTCCGCAACGACGCCGTGCTGCGCGCCGCCGGCGTGAGCCCGGACGCGTTCGCCGAGGTCCGGGCCGCGGAGGCGGCGGAGCTCCGCCGGCGCGAGGCGGCCTACCGCGGGGACCGCGCCCCGCAGGCCGTCGCCGGCCGCACGGTGCTGGTGGTGGACGACGGGGCCGCGACGGGCGCCAGCGTCCGGGCCGCGGTGGCGGCGCTGCGACGGCAGGGCGCGGCGCGGGTGGTCGTCGCGCTGCCGGTCTGCCCGCCGGACACCGCGCGGCTGCTGGCCGCGGAGGCCGACGGGCTGGTGTGCCTGCGCGAGCCGGCGGTGTTCGCGGCGGTCGGCCAGGAGTACCGCGACTTCGCCCCGACGCCCGACGCGGAGGTCTGCCGGGTGCTCGACGCCGCCCGGGAGCGCGGGGCCGAGCCGTCCGGCCCGCCCGGCCCCGCCTAGCTGAAGCCGATGGCGCGCTGCGCGACGCGGTACGCCAGCACCGACACCCGGCGCCCGGCCGCCCCGGGGAGGTTGCAGATCTGTCCGAGGGCGGACCAGCGCACGCGGCGGTAGAGCCAGGGGTCGGCGGCGCGCAGGCGCTCCCAGAGGCGGTCCTTCTCGGCGAGGGACTCGCGGGTGCCGGCGCGGATGAGCAGGATGGAGGAGACCGCGCAGATGATCTCGACGTAGTGCAGCAGGTAGCGGCGCAGGCGCCGGTCGCTCACGGGGGTGCGTGAGACGTGTTCGAGCATCAGCCAGTTCACCCGGAGCTGCTGGTCCAGGCGGCGCAGCATGACGGACTCCTGCACGGACTGGTCGGCGCGCCCGATGAAGTACCGGTACAGGTCGACGTCCAGGTAGTACAGGGTCCGCACGGCGTGCAGGGGGACCAGGGCGTAGAGGTTGTCGACGTAGAAGGTGTGCTCGGGCAGGCGCAGCCCGACCTGGCGCAGCACGGCGGTGCGGTAGGTCAGGGCGTGCATCATCAGGTACTGGCGTTTGGCGAACCGGCCGGTGGCGTCCCAGCCGATGACCCGCCCGCGGGGCAGGGCGCCGGCGTAGCGCACGGCGGTCTTGGTGCGCTTGCCGACCTTCTCGTAGACGAAGTTCGCCACCAGCAGGTCGACCTCCTGCTCCCCGGTCCGGAACCCGCGCAGGGTCGTCAGGACCTGGGCCAGGGCGTCGCGGTCGAGCCAGTCGTCGGCGTCCACGACCTTGAGGTAGTCCCCGCGGGCGTGGTCCAGGCCGGCGTTGATCGCCGACCCGTGCCCGCCGTTGGGCTTGCGCAGCAGCCGCACCAGGCCCGGGAACCGGTCGACGTACTCGTGGGCGAGCACCGCGGTGCCGTCACTGGAGCCGTCGTCGACGACGATGACCTCGAGGTCCGGGCCGAAGTCGACCAGGGAGTCCAGCGCCCGGGCGAGGTAGTCCTGGGCGTTGTAGGCCGGGACGACGACGGTCAGCAGCGGGCTCGTCACGACGTCCGCACCTCCCCGGCGTCGGCGTCGGCTGCTGCGGCCGGCGCCGCGACCTCCGGGACCTGCTTGAAGATGACCTTGAAGATCGGGAAGAACACCCAGAACGAGATCGCGGCGTTGATGATCATCGTGACGAAGTCCGCCAGGGTCTCGCCCGTGCCGCCCAGACCCCAGGAGTCGATGAACAGGTCGTAGATCGGCGTCTTGTACAGGCCCTGGGCGGCGGCCGCCAGGATCGTGATCGCCACGTACGCGATCGCGTACCAGGCCGCGGCCTTGCCCACCGAGGTGTTCGACTTGAACGTGATGTTCCGCTGGGCGAAGAAGTTGATCACCTGCGCCACCAGCAAGGTGATCTGCACGGCCAGGAAGTATGCCAAGCCACCACCACCGCCCGGCAGGGCCCCGGCGGCGTAGTCGAACACGAAGAACTGCGACCCGTCCGGGTTGGACCCCACCGGCCAGACCTGGAACGCGGTGTCGACCAGCGACGTCATCCCGAACAACCACTTGATCAGCGGCATCAGCGCGAGCTGCAGCACCGTGATCCCGTTGCTCAGCAGGAAGAACACGACGAACTGGGCGACGCCGGGGCGCTTGACGGCGAACCGACGCCAGGCGTCGCGAAGGCGGGTGATCATCGCAGGTCTCTCTCGATCGAGGTGGAGCCGGGCCGGGTCAGGCGCTGCGGCCGGGGGCGTCGCCGGCGAGCTGCCGGGCGGTGCGCCGGTTGGCGCGGCGGTTGCGGACGAACGCGCGCACCGTGGCGCCCGTCCCCGAGAAGAAGTGGCCGTTGACGATGCGGACGATCCCGTCCACCATCGCGGCGTCGACCATGCCGTTGGTCATCTTCCCGATCGCGCGGAACGGCATGTTGAGCAGGAACAGGATGTTCAGATCCGGCTTCCCGCGGCGGTCCGCGACGTCCCGCCGCCACGCCAGCACCCGGAACGCCAGACGCGCCAGCGGCGAACGGGCACCGGCCATCGCCGACAGGGGGTCGTTCACCGTCAGCGGCCCCGACCACACCGACGACGGCAACGGCCGACCCAGCAGCGCCACGAAGTCCGCATCCGGCACGTCCTGCACATCACCGGTGCGGTAACGCTCCGGCGTGGCGTCGGCCGCGTCCGGGGCCATCGTGCCTGCGACCTCGACGTCCGCGGACAGCGGCAGGTCCTCCACGTCCGCCCCGGCCAACACGCGCCACGTGCCCGACTCGACCTGCCAGGCCCCGGACGCGACGTCCCAGTGCCGGAACGCCGCCTCCCCCAGCGGAACCGTGACCGTGGCGGACTCCCCCGGCTCGAGCTCGACGCGCGCGAACCCCGCCAGCGTCCGCGCCGGACGGTGCACCCCAGGCGAGACGCGGGACACGTACACCTGCACCACGTCCGCGCCCGCCACCGGGCCGGTGTTGGTCACCGTCACCGTCGCGGCGTCCGCCGTCGCCGACAGGCCGGAGTGCGCGAACGTCGTGTACGACAGGCCGAACCCGAACGGGAACGCCACCGGCACGCCGGCCGTCGCGTAGTACCGGTAGCCGACGTACAGCCCCTCCCGGTACTCCGCCGTCCGACCCTGCGCGGGGAACGTCCCGGCGGTCGGGGTGTCGGCCAGCACCACGGGGACGGTCTCCGCCAGGTGGCCCGAGGGGTTGACGACGCCCGTGAGGACGTCGAGCAGCCCGCCCGCGCCCGCCTGCCCGGCGAGGAACCCGTGCACGAGGGCCTGCGCGGACCCGAGCCACGGCACCTCCACGACGCCGCCGCCCGCCAGCACCACGACCGTGCGCGGGTTGACCTCGGCGACCGCCCGGAGCACCTCCACCTGCGCGGCGTGCAGCGCGAGGGTCGAGCGGTCCAGGCCCTCGGACTCCGCGATCTCGTCCAGGCCGAGGAACAGCAGGGCCACGTCGGCGCCGCGCGCCGCCTCGACGGCCTCGGCGAGCAGCGCGGCGTCCGGGGTGCCGTCGCGCCGGAACCCGGCGGCGAACGCCGTCATCTCCAGCCCCGAGTCCCCGATCACGTCGAGCACCGAGTCGAGCCGGGTCGGGTTCACGGCGGAGGACCCGGCGCCCTGGTACCGCGGCGTGCGCGCGAAGTCGCCGACCACGGCGACGCGGGTCCCGGGCGCGAGCGGCAGGATCGCCTCGTCGTTCTTCAGCAGCACCGCCGATCGCGCGGCGACCTCCCGGGCCAGCGCGTGCTGCTCGAGCGGGTCCACCTCCGGCGCCGGGCTGCGGCGCGCGTCGGCGACCAGCCGCAGCACCTCGGCCGCACGGGCGTCGACGTCGGCCTGCGTGATCCGGCCGGTGCGCACGGCGTCGACGACCTGGCGAGCGGAGTCCAGGCCCGCGGCGGGCATCTCCAGGGTGCCCCCGGCGGCGACCGCGGCCACGACGTCGTTCGAGCCGCCCCAGTCGGAGATCACCGCACCGTCGAAGCCCCACTCCTCGCGCAGGACCGTGCCCAGCAGGAACGGGTCCTCATGCGCGTACACCCCGTTGACCAGGTTGTACGACGACATCACCGACCGGGGACGGGCCTGGGTCACCACGATCCCGAACGCCGACAGGTAGATCTCCCGCAACGTGCGCTCGTCCACCACGGAGTCCGACACCATCCGCCGCAGCTCCTGGGAGTTCGCGGCGTAGTGCTTCGGGCACGCCGCCACCCCCCGGGACTGGATGCCGCGCACGTACCCCGCCGCCATCCGCCCGGCCAGCAGCGGGTCCTCCGAGAAGTACTCGAAGTTCCGCCCGCCCAACGGCGAGCGCTTGACGTTCAGACCCGGGCCCAGCAGCACGTCCACGCCCTGCGCCGCGGCCTCGGCACCCAGCGCAGCACCGACCCGCTCGGCCAGCTCCACGTCCCACGTGTTCGCCACCGCCGCCGCCGTCGGGAAGCACGTGGCCGGCTGGGAGGCGGCGATCCCCAGGTGGTCGGCGGCACCCAGCTGCTTGCGCACCCCGTGCGGGCCGTCCGCCAACCACAACGACCGCACCCCGTGCCGCGGCAGGTCCCGGCTCTCCCAGACCGTCTTGCCCGTCAGCAGCGCCGCCTTCTCGAGCAGCGTCAGGCTCTCGGTCGTCACGTGGGTCCCGCCGCCCGAGGTGGTGGCGGCGTCCTCGCCGTGGAGTCGCACGGTGTCTCCTTGGTTGCCGGAGGGCGACGTCGTCGTCCCTGACTGCTCGCGGGTGCGACAGGTCGCCCCCTGGTGAAGGCTGCCGCCGTCGCCCGGCGGTGCGGGGCGCGGGTGCACGAACCGTCGTCACCCGCGCATGAATGGTCATCGCCCGAGGTCACCGGCCCGTCAGGCCCGGCGTCGGGCAGCACGCACCGCCCCGGCGGCGCGACGGCCGCGGGGTCGTGCGCGGTGGGGCTCCCCCGTCAGGCCGGCGGTGGTGGGCGCCACCGGCCTGACGGGGAGCGTGGTCGGGGTCGTCCCGGGGTGCGGGGCAGCGCACCCCGGGACCCGCCCGGGTCGGCCTGCTACCGGCCGTCGGACCCGCGGCCGGCACCGGCGACCGCCGGCTCGTCCGCGGCGGCGGGCTCGCCCGCACCCCGGTGCCGCAGCACGCGCCGCGTCACCAGGAACGCACCGGCCAGCAGCAGCAGGCCCATCACGATCGTCGCGATGATCTGGATGTACACCCAGGTCGGCGGCGTGTAGGACACCGTCGCCCCCGGAGCGAGCCCGTTCATCGCGTTGGAGTTGGCGACCGTGTACAGGATGTGGTGCGTCGCCGTCCGGATGTCCGTGACCGCCTTGGCCGACGAGGTGTCCGCGTACGACTTCGACGGCTGGAAGGTCAGGGTGAGGTCCGTGCCGGCGCTGATCGCCTGGTTCGGGTTCATGTACGGGTACAGGTTGAAGTCCGTGATGGCGAAGCCCTCGAACCCCCACTCGCCCCGCAGCACGTTCGTCATGAGCGCCTCGGAGCCACCGGCCCACGTCGCGCCGATCCGGTTGAACGAGCTCATGACCGCGGTCGAGCCGACCGTGGTGGTCGAGCGCGTGCCCTCGTCGTCGGACAGGTACGACACGTCCATCGTGACGCCCTTGACGGCCATCTCGAACGGCTTCAGGTAGAGCTCGCGGATCGTCTGCTCCGTGGCCCAGGTGGCGATGCCGTTGTTGACGCGGTTGGTCTCCTGGTCGTTGAGCGCGAAGTGCTTGAGCGTCGTGTAGACGCCCTTCGTCGCCGCGCCGTTGGAGACCGCCGTCATCATCGAGCCGGACAGGTACGGGTCCTCCGAGTAGTACTCGAAGTTGCGGCCCGCGAAGGGCGAGCGGTGCAGGTTCGCCGCGGGGGCGTACCAGCCCTGGACGTTCTTCGCGAGCGCCTCGTTGCCGATCATCTGGCCCATGGCGTGGCCCAGGTCGACGTCCCACGTCTGCGCGATGAGGAACTCCGACGGGTACGCCACGCCGTTGACGGACGCGTTGATGAACGAGGAGAACCCGGCCGGGCCGTCGAGCTCGGTGGTCGCCGGCTTGCCGATCGAGCCGATCGCGGGCGTCTGGTAGGCGCCGTTGAGCTGCATGTCGGTCATCTCGCCGACCGTCAGCGAGTCGAGCAGCTCGTCCCACTTCGGGTCGTCGAACGCGAGGCCCCGCAGGTCGATCAGCGACAGGTCGGTGCTCGCGCCGGTCGTGGGCATCTCACCCTCGAACGCCTCGGCGGCCGCCTCGTGGTCCCAGGCCGCGAAGCCGGCGGCCACCGCGTCGTCCGCGACGAGCTGGTCGGCCGTCGGGGCCGTGGGGAACGTGCCGGCGAAGTCCGCGCGGGACATCGACAGGATCTTGCCGTCGGTCGGCTCGGACACGAACTGCGCCGAGACGTCGTCGAACTGGTTGGTCACCTCGGCGGCGTCGCTCGCGCGGTGGTTCTCGCCCGAGTACACGACGTCGGAGTCGACCGTGTAGGTGAACGGCTCGGTGCCCGCGGCGACCGTGTGCGAGTCGGTGCGGACGGTCAGCTCGTAGTCGCCGGCCTCGAGCACGTAGGCGGCGGCGTCGGCGTAGTCGTACGACGCCATGTCCTCCACCGCGATCTCGATGGTGACGGACTCGCTCGCGCCCGGCTCGATGACGCCGGTCTTGTCGAACCCGCCGAGGACGACCTCGGGCTTCTCGATGCCGCCGGGGGTGTAGGGCGCCGAGTAGTAGAGCTCCACGACGTCGCGCCCGGCCACGTCACCGGTGTTGGTGACCTCGACCGTGACCGCGATGGTGCCGTCCACGTCCCCGGCCTGGGTGTCGGTGACCTCCCAGGAGAAGTCCGTGTAGGACAGCCCGTACCCGAACGGGTACACCACGGCCTCGTCGTAGTCGATGAACCCCTCGACCGCCGCGGTCTCGTAGTAGCGGTAGCCGATGTAGATGCCCTCGGCGTAGTTCACGAACGGCGCCTCGTCGGTCACCGTCGCGTTCGACGTCGCCGTCTCGATCGAGGACACCGGGTACGACACCGACAGGTTGTCGTACAGGTACCCCCCGAAGTTCTGGAACGTCGGGTCGGCCGTGAAGTCCGCCGCCCACACGTCGGCGGTCCGACCGGACGGGTTGACGTCACCGGACAGGATGCCGCCCAGGGCGTTGAAGCCCGTGGCGCCCGGGGAGCCGGCCAGCAGGATCGCGTCGACCCCGGCGTCCTGCTGCAGCGAACCCATCTCCATCGTGGTGGACGCGTTGACGACCACGACCACCGTGTCGAAGCTCGACGTCGCGAGCGCGATCAGGTCCTTCTCGTCCTTGTTCAGCTCCAGCTGGTGCTGACCCGGCTCGGCGTTGTCGTCCCAGTCCGTCATGTCCCGGGTCAGGTCACCGCCCTCACCGCCCGGACGGCCCAGGTAGACCACGGCGGCGTCGGAGTAGTCCGCGAACGAGGCCGCCTGGGCCTCGTAGCCGTCCACCGGCATCTCGCCGATCGTGTAGGAGGACGCGGCCGGGTTGTCCATCTCGATGTGCCCGCGCGGGTTCTCCGCCGCGAACGCCTCGATGGCCGAGTAGACGGCGTCGTTGACCTCGAAGCCCGCGTTCTCGAGCCCCTGGCGCGCGTCGACGGCCGTCGTGGTGTCGACCGAGCCGGAGCCCGCGCCGCCGAAGACCGGGTCCGCGGCGGCGCGGCCCAGCATGGTGACCTTCGCGCCCGCGGCCAGCGGCAGCGCGGCCTGCTCGTTCTTCGCCAGGACGATGCCGGCGCCGGAGATCTCCTCGACGAGCGCCTTCGCGGCCTCGTCGACCTCGTCGATGCCGTCGTAGTCCGAGCTGTAGTACTCGGTGTCCCAGTCCGCCGACTCGGCGGAGTTGGTGAACTCGTACGTCCCGGAGCCGAGCTGGGACGCGACCCAGCCGCCCGCGACGACCAGCGCCACGTTCGCCACGACCGTCACCACGGTGAGCAGGGCGAGCACGGGGACCCAGATCCCCAGGAACTTCTTGTTCGACATCCGCTTCTTCGCGCGGTCGGCGTTCTTCGCCCTGGCGTTCACTGCAGTCCTCCTCGAGTGCGGCCGGCGATCAGGTTAGGTGCGGGTTCCGGGTCGTCCGGACGGGCCGGACGATCGGTCGTTTCTGCGGCACGGACCGTCGCCGTGCGCGTGCGCCGGCCCCCTCGGGCGGGCGCACGCGCGCGACGGTCGGCCGGTACCGTCCGCTACTCGGTGACCTCGGTGATGGTGCCGTCCTGGTCGATCTGCCAGGTCTGGCCGGTCGCGGCGGAGTCGCCGTCGATCGTGTACTTCCCGCCGTCGATGGTGATGGTCCCCTGGATGCGGGACGCGGCGTCGGAGTAGGTGTAGGGCACGACCAGCAGGCCGTACTTCACGGTCGGCGCCTGCACGTCGCTGGCGAGCATGATCTGGCCCCAGGAGTCGTCCTCGGCCAGGGCGTCGGCGACGGCCTTCCGGGCGTTCTCCAGGTCCTCCGCGATGTCGGACTCGGTCGCGGCCTGCTCCTCGGACGAGGTCCCGCCGGTGCTGCCGCTGTCGTCGCTGCCGCAGGCGGCCAGGCCGAAGACGCCCGTCAGGGCGACCACGAGGGAGAGGCCGGTCGTCAGGGCCTTGTTGCGCTTCACGTCGTTCGCTCCTTGGTGAGTGCTGGCCGCGGGCCCACCCCGCGGCCGGTCCCGCCCGGGGCGGCCGGCGTGTGCCGACCGCCCCGGGCGGGCGGGACGGGTCAGTCCGTGACCGGACCCGCGTAGTTCAGGCCGAAGCCGAACTCGTAGGCGTTGCCCGCCGAGTCGACGTACGGCTCGGTGTCCTCCTGGACGTCCTCGAGCTGCTTCTCGACCGCGTCCATGGACGCCGGGAAGCCGATCGGCAGACGGCCCTGCGGCTCGTTGAGGCCGATCGCGGTCTCGATGAGCGCCTGGTCGCTGACGCCGAAGCCCACGAGGATCGCGTCGGACGCCGCCTCGAACTCGGCCGGGACGGTCGGGTTCTTGGCCTTGAGGACGGTGATGACCGGGATGTCCTTGCCGGACGCCTCGACGGCGGCCACGGCCCGCTCGAACGCGTCGAGGTCCGACTCGTTCGACGTCCGCGACGTGTGGCCGAAGTACGACCGGTTCTCCTGCGTGCCGTCCGGGAGGATGTCGCCGGAGATCGAGACCTTCCGGACGTTCTCGCCGTCCGCCGTGTAGGGGCGGTACTGGAGCGACAGCGGGTACCACTCGCCGGTCTCCTCGTCGTGACCCGAGTTCGCGAACACGGCGCCGCTGCTGGGGCTGTCCATGCCGACGAGCACCAGGTCCACGTCGGACAGGTCGGGAGCGGTGTAGCTCGTGACCTTGCCGTCCGCGTCCTCGACGGCCTCGTCCGTGACGACCTCCGCGAAGTACTGCTCGGCGATCTCGACGGTCAGACCGGGACCCTCGCTGTACTCGCCCGGGCCGAACAGGCCGGCCTGGCCGGTGTCGAAGTTCCGCGGGATGTAGACCGTCTTGTCGGACCAGTCGCCCGCCTCGGCGGCCGCGATCGTGTCGGCGTCGTTCTTCAGCATGACCACCGAGTCGAGCTGCGCCTGGTAGCCGGCGTCGAGCTTGTCCTGGCTGGCCACGACCTCCTTCGAGTGCTCGAGGTCGAGGTACGGGTTCTCGTACAGGCCGGGCTGGAACAGCATCGTGAGGATGCGGGTGCCGGACTCCTGGAACCGGGTGTCGGCGTCGACGTCGTTCTCGCCGGCCTCGAAGTCGGCCTGCCACATGTCGTACGCCGCGAGCACCGGCTCGACCGCGTTGTTGCCGCCGAACATGTCGACGCCGTTCTTCAGGATCGCGTAGTGGCGCTCCTCGACCGTCAGGTCGTCGGCGCCCCACGAGGTGCCGATGAGGGCATCGGGGTCGGTGTTCCCGCCCGCCGTCACGCCCCAGTCGGTGACGACCACGCCGGTGAAGTTCTCCCGCAGCAGGCCCGTGCGGTACGAGTCGTAGGCGCTGCCCATGCGGTCCCCGCCACCGAGCGGCTGGCCGTCCGCGTCGAGCGCGACGGAGTACGCCGTCATGACCGCGGCGGAGTCCATCGCACCGAGGAACACCTCGGCGTGCGCGTCGAAGTTGTCACCCGGGTAGACGCCGTACTTGCCGGCCTCCGTGTGCGACTCGCGGCCGCCCTCGCCCGGACCGTCGCCCGCCCAGTGCTTGATCATGGCGTTGACGGACTCGGCGCCCCAGCCGTCCGTGCCCGGCGTCGACTGGAAGCCGTCCACGTACGCCTTCGCCATCTCGCTCGCGAGCTCGACGTTCTCCCCGAACGTGCCGTCGACGCGCAGCCAGCGCGGCTCGGTCGCCAGGTCGATCTGCGGGCTCAGCGCGGTGCCGATGCCCAGCGCGCGGTACTCCTCCGACACGGTCTGCGCGAACGCGGTCATCGTCTCGGTGTCGAACGTCGCCGCGAGGCCCAGGTTCGACGGCCAGCGCGAGATGTCGCCGGACGCGTTGTAGTTGCCGCCGCTCTCCGCGGTGGAGCGCGGGTCGGAGCTGAAGTTCACGGGGACGTACGGCTCGTCCTCGGTCGCGAGCTCCTCGGCGTACGCCTGGAGCTGGTTCGACCAGGTGACGTTCGCCTCGACGTCGTTCGGGCCCGCGTTGAGCACGTTGCGCAGGCGGGACTGCGACATGTACTCCTTCTGCGCGTCCGTGATCCCGTCCGCGGGCGACCGCTCGTGCGAGCTGAACAGCATGAGGCCGGCGATCTGCTCGATCGACAGGTCCCCGGCGAGGTCGGCCGCGCGGTCCTGCGCGGACTCCCGCCAGTCCTCCCACGTGTCGAGCTCGCCGTTGCCGTTCATGTCCTTGAACGCGAGCTCCTGGCCGTCGACCTCCTCGGTGAGCAGCTCGATGCCGCTGTCCTTGCCGTACGACAGGACGGGGCCGTCGCCCGGGTTGGTGACGACGACGAAGTCCGTCGTGCCGTCGGAGACCTCGCGGGTGGTGAAGGAGCTGCCTGCGGAGCTGTCCTCGTCGGAGGAGCCGGGCGAGCACGCCGTGAGGGCGAACAGGGCGGCCCCTGCGACGACCGCCGCTCCCTTGACGTATGCCGTTCTCGTTGTCTTCATCGACCTTCCCTTGTCGTCTGTCGGCCCTGTCAGCGCCCGGCCGGGCCGCTCCGTCATCGGGGCGGTCCGGGCGGCACGTGCGCGACACAGCGCAGTGAGCGAACCGATCGCGGCCCCTGGACGTCCTGGTCCTCGGTGCCGCGAGCGTCACGCTAGGAACCGGCCCGCCGACGCAGGGGCCCGGGTGCACGGACGGTCGCTTTGGGTCCACGAACAGTCCGCGAGATCACGGGGAGGTCACGGCCCGGTCACGGCATCCGGGGCCGTCGTGACCTGCCGGGAGGCCGGCGCGGGAGCTGCGCGGGCCGCCCTACACTCGACGCGCGCCCGCGGACGCCGGCGCTCCCCCGCACCGGAAGGCCGCCCGCATGGACCTGCTCGTCGTCGGGGCCGGTCTGTTCGGGCTCACGGTCGCCGAGCGCGCCGCCGAGGCCGGCCTGCGGGTCGCCGTCGTCGAGCGGCGCGACCACCTCGGCGGGAACGCCTGGAGCAGCGTCGACCCGGGCACCGGCATCGAGGTGCACCGCTACGGCTCGCACATCTTCCACACCTCGAACGAGCGCGTGTGGCAGTACGTGCGGCGGTTCACCGGGTTCACCGACTACCGGCACCGCGTGTACTCGACGCACGCCGGCACGGTGTACCCGCTGCCGATCAACCTCGGGACGCTCAACCAGTTCTTCTCCGCCGCCATGGGGCCGGCCGAGGCCCGCGCGCTCGTCGCCCGGCAGGCCGCCGAGGTCGACGCCGCCACCGCCGCGAACCTCGAGGACAAGGCGATCTCGCTGATCGGCCGCCCGCTGTACGAGGCGTTCGTGCGCGACTACACCGCCAAGCAGTGGCAGACCGACCCCCGCGAGCTGCCGGCGTCCGTCATCGCCCGGCTCCCCGTGCGCTACACGTACGACAACCGGTACTTCTCGGACCGCCACGAGGGCCTGCCGACCCACGGCTACGGGGCCTGGTTCGAGGCGATGGCGTCCCACCCGCGCATCGACGTGCACCTCGGGACCGACTTCCTCGACGACACCCAGCCGCTGTCCCGCGCCGCCGCGCGCGGGCAGGTGCCGGTCGTGTACACCGGACCGGTCGACCGGTACTTCGACCACCACGCCGGGCCGCTGGGCTGGCGGACGCTCGACCTGGAGACCGAGACGCTGCCCGTCCCCGACTTCCAGGGCACGAGCGTCATGAACTACGCCGACCTGGACGTGCCGTGGACCCGCATCCACGAGTTCCGGCACTTCCACCCCGAGCGCGAGGACCGGCACGCCGCGGACCGCACCGTCATCATGCGCGAGCGGTCCCGGTTCGCCGGACCGGACGACGAGCCGTACTACCCCGTCGCCACCGCGCAGGACCGCGAGCGGCTGCGGGTGTACCGGGAGCTCGCCGCCGACGAGCCGGGCGTCCACCTCGGCGGGCGGCTCGGGTCGTACCTGTACCTCGACATGCACATGGCGATCGCGTCGGCGCTCTCGCTGTGGGACTCCGGGGCGGTCACCGCCGGCGTCTGACCGACGTCAGCGGGCGGGCGCGGCCGCCGGAGCCTCCGCCGCCGGGCGGCCCTGCGGCAGCGGCAGCAGCACCCGCAGCACGAACCACTGGTCCTCGACGTTCACCGTCATGGACCCGCCGTACTTCTCCGCGGTGTAGCGGATGGACTTCAGGCCGTAGCCGTGCCGCGTCCGGTCGGCGCGCCGGGTCACGATGTGGCCGTCCTCGGTGCGGAGCTCGCCCGTGAACCAGTTCTCGACCGTCAGCAGCGCGAACCGGTCCCGGGCGTAGACGGCGACCTTGATGAGCCGCTGCTCCGGGTCCGGCACCGCCCGCGCACCGTCGATCGCGTTGTCCAGCGCGTTGCCGAACACCGCCGCGACGTCCATCGCGGACATGAAGTCGAGCACCGCCCCGTCCACCACGTAGGTCAGGTCGATGCCCCGCTCGGCGCACTCCATGCTCTTGGTGGTGAGGATGACGTCCAGCACGCCGTTGCCGGTGTCCGCCTGGGCGGCGTAGCCGGACACGCTCGCCTCCAGGTCGTCCAGGTACGACGCGCGGCGGCCCGGGTCGCCCTCCGCGCGGATCACGCCGATCTGGTGCTTGAGGTCGTGGTACTTGCGGTTGACGATCTCGATGCTGCGCTTGGACTGCAGGTACTGCTCGTGCTGCCGGCGCAGCATCTCGTCGATCGCCTGCACCTCCGCCCGCGCGCGGTGCTGCAGGCGCTGCCCCTGCTGCGCGTACAGCGCCACGAACCCGCACAGGTCCACCAGCGTCCGGATGTAGAAGATCTCGAGCCCCAGGCGCCCGCTGAACGGCGTGTTGGCGTTGAGGAAGCTGATGTTGCTCATGAAGAACGTCACCAGCGCGATCGCGACCGCGGAGGCCAGCTCCCCCGGCGTGACGTCCAGGGCCTGCGCCGGGCGGAAGTGCCGCGCCTCGACGACGAAGACCCCCACGAACGCGACGGCGTAGACCAGCACGAAGAACGCCGCCTGCCACACCAGTCCCGGCCGGCCGTCCGGCAGGAAGAAGAAGCAGTGCATCTGCCAGTGCAGCGCGGCGACCAGCTCCGCCAGCACCAGCGCGCGCGCCGCGAAGTAGCCGGCGTCCCGGAGGGAGACGCGCGTCGCCGCCAGGATGAACCCGTACATCGCAGCCACGGCGGCGGCCATGCCGACCGTCCACAGCTGGAGCGGGAGCTGGTCCGCGAGCTCCTGCACGCCCACCTGCACCCCCAGCGCCACGGCGGCCAGGGCGGCGAACCGCAGGCGGGGCAGCCGCTGCCGGCGCAGCAGGATGTACACCAGGCACGCCAGCCACTCCGCGACGCCCGTCAGCGCCCGCGGGATGTCCGGCAGGGTCTCCATGATCATGCGTGCCGCGCCCCGAGGTAGTCGGTGAGCGCCGCCAGGAACGCCTTCTTGCGGGACCGGCTCACCAGCAGGTCGTGGCCCCCGACCATGAGGCAGCTGCTGCCGTGCACGCCGAGCACGTGCCGCAGGTTCACCACGTAGCCGCTGTTGCTGCGGAAGAAGCTCTTGCCCTCGAGCTGCGCCTCGAGCGCCTTGAGCGGCCCGACCACCGAGTGCCGGCCGTCGACCGTGTGCACGGTCGTGCGGTGCTTGGCCGACTCGAGGAACACGATGTCGTCGGTCGCGACCCGCACCAGGCCGCCGTCGACGGTCAGCAGCAGGTAGTCGGCGGAGCGGCGCCGCAGCCGGGCCACGGAGCGCTTGATCTCCTGCGCGAACGCGAAGTACGGCACCGGCTTGAGGACGTAGCTCAGCGCGTCGACCTCGTACCCCTTGATGGCGTGCTGCGTCATGTTGGTGATGAAGATGATGACGACGTCCGGGTCCACGAGCCGGATCTGCGACGCCGCGCTGAGCCCGTCGAGCCGCGGCATCTCGACGTCCAGCAGCAGGATGTCGAAGTCCGGCCGGTACGCCGCGACGATGTCCGCGCCGTCGGGGAACGCCGAGATGCGGAACTCCTCGTCGTGCTCGCGCTCGTAGCGGCGCAGGTGCTCGACGAGCAGCGCCGCGCTCGCGGGGTCGTCCTCGACGATGCCGATCCTGATCACAGTGCCGTTCCCGGGGGTTCTGCGGCGTGCACCGGTGGGGGCACGCCGGCCGGCCGGAGCCCGGTCGAACCTGCGTGACGCCCCCTCGCGCAGGAGGCTCCGGCGAGTCGCGCCGATGGTAGGCGAGGCGCGCCTGACATGTCATCCACGCAGGCGGGAGGCGCGCAGCACGACGGCGTCAACGCGGCCAGGCTGCGAGGAGGTCCTCCGCGCCCCACGTCGCCGCGAGCGGCAGGCCGGGCTCCGCGCCGGCCGGGCACACCGCCACCAGGGAGGTGCCCGCGGTGACCCCGGGTACCGCGACCGCGTCATCGGCGAGCGCCTGCACCTCGTCCGCCCGCACCCGTGCCCCGGCGCGCCACTTCACCGTGCCGACCAGGTGGACGGGCCCCGGCGCACCGGCCGTCCCCACGAGGTCGACCTCGGGCTGGTTGCTGCGCGGCCACCACCCGCCGACCCGGGTCACCTCGGGGAACCGCTCGTCGGGCAGCAGCCTCTCCAGGGCACCCCGGACGACGGGCTCCACCGCGCGGCCCCGCCAGGCGGCGAAACCCCGCTGCACGCGCGCCAGCGCAAGATCGGGTCGGCCGCGGTCGACCTCCCCGAGCGCGGGCTCGACGAAGGCGAGCCAGAAGCGCAGCGACGGGTCGGCGACCCGGTACCGCCGGTTGCGCGGCGCCGACCTGGTCGAGAGCGGGTCGTCCGTCGCGACCACACGCTTGCGGGTGAGCGTGCCGAGCATGCCGGTCAGCGTCGTCGCGTTGAGCGGCTCGCCCCGCGCGGCACCCTGGATGCCGGAGAACGTGCGCTCACCCCGCCCTCCGATGGCGGTGAGGACCTGCCGCGCGATGGTCCCCTCGCCGAACTCGGCGTCGAGCACCCGGCTCCCGGACACGACCAGGGCGCTCGTGGAGGTCCCGAACGACGACTCGAGGAACTGCTCCAGCGACGCCCCGGACTGCCACTCCTGGGCGACGAGCGGCAGGCCCCCGGTGACGAGGTACGCGTCCACGGCGTCGAAGGCCCCGACCCCGCACATGCCGCCGACCTCCGCCGGGGACAGCGGGTCGAGGACCATC
Organism: Cellulomonas olei; assembly: GCF_039548315.1. Classification (NCBI taxonomy): domain Bacteria; kingdom Bacillati; phylum Actinomycetota; class Actinomycetes; order Micrococcales; family Cellulomonadaceae; genus Cellulomonas; species Cellulomonas olei. Next base: position 18,947 of record NZ_JBCLVN010000021.1, on the reverse strand, counting down.
TCGGTCGCGCGCCCGTGGAACGGCTGGTCCGGGCCCGTGAGACGCTCCATCGTCGCGAGGTCGGACCCCAGGAGCAGCAGGAGCACCGGCTTGCGGGACAGCCTGGCGTCCCACACCCGCTGGAGCTCGCCGGCCGCGCCGGGCGCCTGCTCGAGCAGCCAGGGGACCTCGTCGAGGACGACGACGGACGGCGTGTCGTCCGGGAGCGCGGCCGCGAGCAGCGTCAGCGCGGCGGTCAGCGTCGAGGGGGTCGAGTCCCGTGCCACGTCGGCGGCCGGCAGGTCCGAGTCGGCGACCGCCTGGGCGAGCAGCGCCAGCTCCTGACCGAGCGGCGCGCCTCGGGCGGCCTGGAAGGTCACCGTCGGCACGCCCAGGCGTCGGACGAGCTCGCCCACCAGGCGTGACTTGCCGACCCGCCTGCGTCCGCGCAGCAGCACCGCCACTCCGGCGTCGGCCCTACGGCCCTCACGGACCACGTCCATCTGCCGCTCGAGGGCGGCCAGCTCGCGCGATCGTCCGACGAACACCCCGGTCCACCCCTCCTTACTCCACCGAAGTTTACTATAGTCGAGTAAACTATAGTGGAGTGGAGTTAACTCACGTCGGGACGGCCATGGCCTCCTCCGCGTCGGCCTCGCCGGACACCGCACGCACCACCGCGGCGGCCAGGTCGTCCGGGCGGCTGAGCTGCGGCCAGTGCCCGGTCGGCAGCTCCACGATCGTCACGTCCCGCACACGCGCGAGCTCCTGCACGTACGGGTGGCCCTTGGCCATCAGCTCCCGCAGCAGGGCCTCCGGCATCGTCGAGGTGATGACGGTGACCGGGACGTCGAACCGCCGCTCGTCGTGCAGCACCTGCGGGCCGGCCGCGACCAGCGGCGGGACGGTGAGCGCGCGCGCCCGGAAGTCCGCCCGGAGCTGCTCGGACAACCCCTCGAGCTCCTCGTCCTCGAACGCGCCCCAGTCCGGCAGCGGCACGACGCCGTCCACCACGGGCAGCTCGTCGTTGACGACCCCGCCGTCCGCGAGCGGGCCGCTGTCGACGTAGACCACCTGCTCGACACGGTCCGGTCGCGCGTCGGCGACAGCGTGCGCCACCGCACCGCCGCCGCTGTGGCCGACGACGACCACGGGGCCGCTGAGGCTGTCGACCAGCTCGACGACCGCCGCCGCCTGGTCGGCCAGCGTGATGCCCGCGACCTCGTCCGCCGCACCGCCGGCGCCGAGCGGCGTGACGGGGTGCGGCGTGTGCCCGGCGGCCTCCAGGGCCGCGGAGACCGGCGCCCAGGAGGACGCGTCGAGCCAGAACCCGGGGATGAGGATGACGTCCATGCACCGACGGTAGCCGCGACCCCCGACACGCGCGCCGGGGGGGTGGCCGCTGTGCGCGGACGTCCCGGGCGGCGCCGGCCGGGGCCGCAGGACGTCCCGGCCTCAGCGCTCGACGACGAAGCTCTCGGCCCCGGACGGCACGGCGTCGCGCACGTCGACGTGCGTCACCTCGGAGAACCGGGGCCTGCGGCGAGCCCAGTCCACCAGCGCCGCGACCGCGTCCTGCGGGCCCTCGACGTGCGCCTCGACGGCGCCGTCAGACCGGTTGCGGACGTGCCCGGTCACGCCCAGCCGCCGGGCCTCCGCCGCCATCGACGCGCGGAACCCCACACCCTGGACGACCCCGTGCACGACGACGGTCCGGGCGATCACCCGGCCAGTCTGCGCGGCCGGCAGGGCTGCCGCCAGGGCGACCCGCTCCCGCGACGGCTGCCCGCATCCCGCGAGTTCGGCAGTCCCAGGCGAGTTCGGCAGGTGCAGATGCCGAACTCGCACCCGGACTGCCGAACTCGGCGGGTGTGTGGACGGGTGGTGTGGGGTGGGTCGGGGGTGGAGCGGGCGGTTGGGACCCTCCCCCTGCGAGGGTCCGGGCGCACCGCCCCCGGGGGTCAGGCGCCGACCGGGCGGTTGCTGCGGAACAGGCCTGCCGGGTCGACCGCGGCCTTGATCGCGCGCAGCCGGTCGACCGTCGCCGGCGGGTACGCCCGTCCGACCGTCTCGTCCCGGTCGAGGAAGGTCAGCGGTGCCGTCCCGGTGCTCCACGGGGCCATCGCCGCGAACAGCCCGTCGAGCGCCCCCGCCACCGGGGCGTACGCCTCCGGCACCGGCACCATGGCCAGGCCGGACAGCAGGTACGGCTCGTCGGCCGTCCCGGCGGCGGACGGCACCCGCTCGCGCGCGAGGGCGCCGCCGACGTGCCGGACCTGCACCTGCATGAGCGGCGTCCCGGAGCCGGCCCCGGCGACCTCGAGCAGCCGGGCGGCGGCCGCCTCGTCGAACGCGTGCAGCCGCGTCCCCACGAGCACGGCGGGGCTCGGGTCGACGGGCTCCTCGGCGAGCAGCCCCACCTCCCCCGGGGCGAGCACCCGGAACGTGTCCCGCAGCACCGGGCCGGCGGCCCGGGCGGGGGCGAGCAGCCGCTCGGCCTCCGCGGGGTCGCCGAGGTAGGTGGCGAGCAGCAGCGCGAGGGACAGCCCGCGCATGGGCTCCGGCACGACGGGCGCGTCCGGCAGGTGCAGCACGGCGACCCAGGTGGTGAGCGCCTCGGGAGCGTCCCGGGTGATCTCGCGGAACGCGCGGAGCACCGCGGGCGCCGCCTCGGCCGGGAACGCGAGCAGGCCGCCGGTGATCTGCGGCGCCGGGTGGAGGTCGAGCTCCACGGCGGTGACGAGCGCGAAGTCGCCGCCCCCGCCGCGCAGAGCCCACAGCAGGTCGACGTCGGCCGGGTCGTCGCCCCGGACCCAGCGGTGCGTCCCGGTGGCGTCGACCACCTCGACCGCGCGGACCGAGCCGGCCCCCGTGCCGTGGGCGCGGCTGAACCAGGACAGGCCGCCGCCGAGGCAGTACCCGACCACCGTGACGTCGGGGTTGGACCCGACGAGCCCGGTCAGGCCCGTGCCGTCGAGCGCGACCTGCAGGTCGCCCCACCGCACGCCGGCCCCGACGCGGGCGACGCGCGCGTCGGCGTCCACCCAGATGTCGTCGAGCGCGGTGGTGCGGACGAGGACCGCGCCGTCGAGCCACCGGCTGGCGCCGTGGCCGTTGGGCTGGGCCGTGACGGGGACGCGGTGCGCGGCGGCCCAGCGGACGGTCGCGGCGACGTCGTGCGCGTCGGCCGCCTGGACGACGGCGAGCGGCCGCTGGTCGACCAGCACGTTCCAGGGCAGGCGTGCGGCGTCCCACGCGGGGTCGCCGGGTGCGACGAGCGTGCCGGTCAGCGCGGCGCGCAGCTCGTCGAGGGCAGAGGTGTCGAGCGGCGCTCCGGCCGCCAGGTCAGTGGTCATGCCGCCGAGCGTGCTCGGCGGGGCCGGTCGGGCGGAATCCCAGGAACCTGGGTCGTGCGCGACCGCGACCCGGGGCGCAAAGATCCCCACAAACATGGGGGTACCGGGACGAACCGGACAGCGGGACCATCGGAGCATGGCGACTCTGCGGACCGAGCCCGTGCGGGCCGGGCTGGACGGGCTCGCGCGCGCGGGCCTCGACTGGCGCGCGTTCGCGCGCGGCGCGATCGACCTGCTCGACGCGGCGATCCCCCACGACGCCGCGTGCATCGGGCCCGTCGACCCCGACACCGGCCTGCTCACCGGGTCCGTCAAGCGCAACATCGGCGACGAGCGCGACGCGGAGTTCCTCGAGCACGAGTACGTCACCGACCACGTGAACCTGTTCCGGTCGCTCGCCCGGCAGGCGAACCCCGTGGGCATCCTGGCCGACGACACCGGCGGCGACCCGCGCAGCAGCAGCCGGCACCGGGAGATGTTCGTGCCGCACTGGTCCCTCGACCACGAGATGCGGGCGTCCGCCCGGACGGACGGCACCCCGTGGGCCGCCGTCGCGCTCTACCGCTCCGGCGGGTCGAGCGGCTTCTCCCCGGCGGAGGCCGACTTCCTCGCGCGGGTGGCCGGCACGCTCGCGGTGGGCGTGCGGGCGGGCCTGGTCACGGCGGCGGCCCGGCTCGCCGAGGCACCCGTCCCCGGGACGGCCCCCGACGTCGCCGGCCCGGCCGTGCTGGTGGTCGACGCGGACAACACCGTCTGCCAGACGACCCCGGCCGCGGAGGCCCGCGTCGCCGAGCTCGGCGGCACGCGCTGGGACTCGCTCCCGACGCCCGTCGCGGCCATCACGTCCGCCGCGCGGGCCCTGGGCGACGGCCGCCTCGCCACCGTCCCCCGGCTGCGCGTCCGCACGCCGGCCGGGCAGTGGCTGGTGGTGCACGCGGCGCCGCTCGCGGGGCGCGACGGCGGGCGGCGGCAGGTGGTCGTGACGCTCGAGGAGGCCCGGCCGCCGGAGATCGTGCCGCTGGTCGTCGCGGCGTTCGGGCTGACCGGACGCGAGCGCGACGTCGTCGCCGGCGTGCTGCACGGCGACAGCACGCAGGAGATCGGCCGGGCGCTGCACCTGTCCCCGTGGACGGTGCAGGACCACCTCAAGGCCGTGTTCGACAAGGCCGGGGTCGGCAGCCGGCGCGAGCTCGTCGCGCGGGTCTACTTCGACCACTACGCCCCGCGGTACGCCGCCGAGCTCACGCCGTCCGGCTTCTACGCCTGACCCGGACCCGCCCCGGGGCCGGCGGGCTCAGCCCCGCCGGAGCGGGATGCCCAGGACCGCCGGGTCGGGCGCGGCCATCGTGTCCAGGCCGTCCGGGGCGGGGGGCACGCCGTCCTCGGGCTCGGCGCCGGCCCACGCCCGCCACAGCCCGTCCTGCCGGTGCAGCACCCCGGGGGCGACCAGGTGCGCGCGGCGGCCGGCGTCCGCGAGCTGGCCGCGCAGCCCGGGCGCGCGGTCGGGCGGCACGAACCCCACCACCCGGTTCCGGCACACGACGACGACGCCGGGACCCGCGCCCGGCTCGAACCGCAGCTCGACCGGCACGGACCGGCCGGCGGCCCGCTCGACGGCGGTCAGCGCGCCCTCGAGCGCGGTCTGCAGCGCGCGGGCCTCGGCGACGGGGAAGCCGGGGCCGACGTCGGCGGCGACGCGGGGGTGGCGGGTCCTCACGGGGCCAGCCTGCCACCCCGGACACCCGGGCGGCGCGCCGGTCAGGAGGCCAGCAGCCCGAGCCGGCGTGCGGTCGGCGCCGCGCGCAGCACCGCGTGCGCGGTGAGACCCCGCGTCGAGACCAGCACGTCCACCACCGGCCGCGACTCCGGGAACAGCCGCGCGCCCGCCGTGTAGCGGGAGTCGAACCCGGGGTCGAAGAACGGCGCGTCGGTGGTGGCGAACAGGTACGTGAGGTTGGCGATCCGCCCGATCGCGCCGGGGCTGTACCGCCGGTGCTGCTCGGCGTAGGCGTCGAGGAACCCGAAGTACGCCCCGCCGGACCGCAGCGCGTACCCGTGCCAGAGCGTCTGCCCGCCGGCGGCGAGCCGCAGCACCGTGGCGTCGCCGTCCCGCCGGAACAGCCCGACGACCTCGCGGAACCACCGCTCGGCCCGCGGGTCGAGCCGCAGCGCCGAGCCGCCCTGCGTCGCGTCGCCCTTCCACCCGGCGGCCTGCAGCTCGACGAAGTCGTCCTCCGCGCCCGGGTCGGCGGACAGGTCGTGCAGCTCCAGGGGCCCGCCGGTCTCGCGGACCAGGCCCCGGACGCCGCGGCGCATGTTGCGGCGCTCGTCGGTGGCCATGTGGTCGGTGGCGAGCGGCGGGTCCACCAGCACCCCGTCGACGAGCGGCGGCAGCTCCGGGACCGTCATCGCCTCGCGCGGGGCGAACGCGCCGGCGTCCCGCCGCCGCTCCCACGCGCGCATCGGCGTGCGACCCAGCACCTCGGCGAGCGTGTCGGCCAGCGGCCCCTCACCGGGGAAGCGCCGGAGCTGCACGAGGCCCGGCAGCCCGACGGAGGTCAGGCCGCGCAGCAGCGCCTCCAGCGCCTCGGCCTCCCGGCCCCGGCGCAGCAGCGGGTGGTGCCGGTCGGAGTGCACGGTGGTGAACTCGCCGCCGGTGGTCGCGGCGAGCACGGGCACCCGCCGCGCGACGGGCTTGGTGCTGACGGCCAGGGCGGCGAGCCACTCCCCGCCCTCCTGGACGACCACGACGCGCACGTCGGAGGCCTCGTCACCGCGGTGCCGCGCGGGCACGAGGAACCGCGGGTCGAGGTACATGTTCGGCCACACCGCCCGGTCGGCGAGGCGGTGCCAGGCCTCCACGTCGGAGGGGGTCACGTCGGACAGCGGAATGAGCCTCAGGTGCACGGTGCCCCTCCTGGTCGCGCGACGGCCGCAGCGCGGCTCTCCACGCTAGCGTCCGGTTTGGACGGTTTTGATCCACTTTGTGGGTGAACTGTGCGCCCGCCCGCGGCGCGACCGCGCGCGACCGGCCCCCCACCGCGGGCACCACCCGGACGGCGGTCGCCCGGACGGCCCAGCGCCGCGTGAGGGAGGCTGGGGGCATGGCTCCCCCCGCACGGCCCCGCATCGTGTTCCTCGACATCGACGGCACCTACGCCGACCGCGGCGTCGTCCCGCCGGGGCACGCCCGGGCCGTCGCCGCAGCGCGGGCCGCCGGGAACCGGGTCCTGCTGTGCACCGGCCGGCCGCGCTCGATGCTGACCCGGCACATCCTCGCCGCGGGGTTCGACGGGATGGTCGCGTCCGCCGGCGGCTACGTCGAGGTCGGCGGCGCCGTGCTGCGCGACCAGCGGTTCCCCCGGGACCTCGCCGAGCGTGTGATCGCCGTGCTCGACGCCCACGACGCCGCCTACCTGCTGGAGGCCCCCGAGGCGCTGTACGGCCGGCCCGACGTCCGGCGGCGGCTCGGCGAGCTGCTCGGCGGCCACCTGCGCGACCCCGACGCCGCGGCGGACGGGCAGGGCGACGTGCTGGACGCGCTGCGCGTGCCGGAGCGCCTCGAGGAGTGCTCGTTCGCCAAGGTGACGTACTTCGGCGCGGCGTCCCCGTGGCCCGTCGTCGCGGACGCCCTCGGCGACGGCCTGGACCTGCTCCCGTCCTCCATCACCGGGCTCGGCGACACCGCCGGGGAGATCCAGCTCGCCGGCGTCCACAAGGCCCTCGGCATCCAGACGGTGCTCGACCACCTCGGCGCCGGGCGCGAGGACGTCGTCGCGTTCGGCGACGGGCCGAACGACCTCGAGATGCTCGAGTACGCCGGCACGTCCGTCGCGATCGCCGGCGCCGACCCGCGCCTGCTGGCCCTGGCGGACCACGTGGCCGCCGGGCCCGGGGCTGAGGGGCTGGTGCCGGCGTTCGCGGAGCTCGGGCTGGTGTGACCCGCCGCTACCCCGCCGCGGCCCGCCCCGCCCGCGGCCGCACCGGGGGGACGGCCGCGAGCAGCGCGCGCGTGTAGTCGTCCCGCGGGTCGGCGAACAGCTCCGCCGCCGGGCGGTGCTCCACCGTGCGCCCCTCCTTGAGCACCAGCACGTCGTGGCTGACGCGCTCGACCACCGCGAGGTCGTGCGCGATGAACAGGTAGGTCAGCCCGAGCTCCGCCTGCAGGCGGGCGAGCAGCTCGAGCACGCGGGCCTGGATCGAGACGTCGAGCGACGCGGTCGACTCGTCGAGGATCACCAGGTCCGGCTCCAGCGCCAGCGCCCGCGCGATCGACACCCGCTGGCGCTGCCCGCCGGACAGCTCGTGCGGGTAGCGGGACGCCCAGGACGCCGGCAGGTCCACCAGCTCCAGCAGCTCGCCCACCCGGCGGGCCGTCGCCTCCCGGCCGCGCGCCAGCCCGTGCACCCGCAGCGGCTCGGCGATCGACGTCCCGACCGCGGACCGGCCGTTGAGCGACGAGAACGGGTCCTGGAACACCATGGCGATCCGCCGGCGCAGCGCCTTGAGGGCCGCGCCCCGCTGGTGCAGCACGTCGACCCCGTCCAGCTCCGCCGTGCCCGCGCGCGGGACCGTGAGCCCGGTGAGGACGCCGGCGATCGTCGACTTGCCCGACCCGGACTCCCCGACGACGCCGAGCGTGCGCCCGCGCCGGACCTCGAACGACACGTCGTCGACCGCGTGCACCTGCGTGCGCCCGGCGGGGCCGCGGACGTCGTAGCGCACGTCGAGACCCTCGACGGCGAGCAGCACCTCGGCGTCCGCCGGCCCGGGCGCCGGGCGGGACTGCCCGAGCAGCGGGCGGGCGGCGAGCAGCTCCCGGGTGTACGGGTCGCGCGGCCGGTCCACCAGGTCGAGCACCGGCTGCGTCTCGAGCTGCAGGCCGTCGCGCAGCACGGTGACGTCGTCGGCGACCTGGCCGATGAGCCCGAGGTCGTGGCTGATCCACACGACGGCCGTGCCGAAGCGGTGCTGGAGCTCGCGCACCAGGTCCACCACCTGCGCCTGCGTGGTCACGTCGAGGGCGGTCGTCGGCTCGTCGGCGATCAGCAGCGCCGGGTCGCACGCCAGCGCGACCGCGATCATCACCCGCTGCCGCTGGCCGCCCGAGAGCTGGTGCGGGTACGACGCGAGCCGGCTCTCCGGGTCGGGGATGCCGACGGCCTCCAGCAGCTCCAGCGCCCGCGCGCGGGCCGCCCGACCGGTCAGGCCGCGGTGCGCCTCCAGGCTCTCGGTGATCTGCCGCTCGAGCGTGAGGATCGGGTTGAGCGACGTCGACGGGTCCTGGAACACGAACCCGATGCGGTCGCCGTGGACGGACCGCAGCGTGCGGGCCGAGGCGCCGACGAGCTGCGTCGTCCCGCCCGCGCCCCCGGCCCCGCCGGCCCCGCCGCCCACCGGCGCGCCGAGCACGCTGCTGCCCGACACCCGCGCGCCGGGCGCGTCCAGCAGCCCGGTCGCCGCGAGCACGGTCATCGACTTGCCGGACCCGGACTCCCCGACGATGCCGAGGGTCTGCCCGGGCTCCACGGCGAACGACACGCCGCGGACGATCGGCGTCGGGCCGATGTCGACCCGCAGGTCCGTCACCTCGAGGACGGGGTTCATCGGCGGCTCCTCCTGACCAGGCGTCGGGTCTGCAGCAGGGTGCGCTGGCGCGGGTCGAGCACGTCCCGCAGCCCGTCGCCGAGCAGGTTGAGCGCGAGCACGGTCACGAAGATCGCCAGGCCGGGGAACAGCGCCATCCACCACGCGGACCCCAGGAACCCCTGGGCGTCGTAGAGCATCCGCCCCCACGACGGCTGCGGCGGCTGCACGCCGAGCCCGAGGAACGACAGCGCGGCCTCCGACAGGATCGCGAACGCGACCGACAGGGACGTCTGCACGATGACGGGGCCGCTCACCCCGGGCAGCACGTGCCGGCGCAGGATCTCGACGTGCCCGGTGCCCATGGTGCGCGACACCTGCACGTACGGCTCGACCCGCACGGACAGCGCGGCCGCGCGGGCGACGCGCGCGAAGATCGGCGTGTAGACGATGCCGATGGCCAGCTGCGTGGTCGTCAGGCCCGGGCCGAGCACGGCCACGATCGCGAGCGCCAGCAGCATGACGGGGAACGCGAACATCACGTCGACGACGCGCATCAGCACCGTGTCGAGCCAGCCGCCCGCGTACCCGGACACGACGCCGAGGCCGACGCCCACGACGAGCGCGAACGCCACCGCCGCGAGCGCCACCTGCAGCGAGACGCCCGTGGCGACCAGCACGCGCGAGAACACGTCGCGCCCCAGGTCGTCGGTGCCGAACAGGTGGTCCCCCGACGGCCCCTGGAGCGCCGCGGGGACGTCGACCGCGTTGACGCCGTACGGCGCGAGGCGCGCGCCGAGCACCGCGACGACGAGCACGACGAGCAGCACCAGGGCGCTGACCAGGTTGACCGGGTTCCCGAGCAGCAGCCGCCAGCGGGCCACGGGGCCGGCGGTCGTGCTCGCTGCCGTCGGCGGGGAGCCGGGCGTCCCGGGCGTCACGGGGTCCTGCCGGGCGTCGGTCGTCATGAGAGCCGGATCCTCGGGTCGACGACGGAGTACAGGACGTCCACCACCAGGTTCACCACCAGGAACAGCACCGCGATCAGCAGCACCGCGCCCTGCACCAGGGCGTAGTCGCGTGCGGCGACCGCGTCGAACACCAGGCGCCCCAGCCCGGGCCAGGCGAACACGACCTCGACGACGATGACGCCGCCGAGGATCGTCGCGAGCTGGATGCCGGTGATCGTGAGGATGGGGATCATCGCGTTGCGCACGACGTGCCGGCCGGTGACCACGCGCGGGGGCAGGCCCTTGGACCGCGCGGTGCGGACGTGGCCCGCGTGCGCGACCTCCAGCACGGCGGTGCGGATGTAGCGGGTCATGATGGCGGCGGCCACCAGGCCCACCGTCAGCCCGGGCAGCAGCACGTGCCGCGCCCACCCGGCGGGGTCCTGCGACAGCGCCACGTACCCGGACGTCGGCAGCAGCCCGAGCGTCATCGCGACCACCAGGATGAGCATCTGGCCGAGCCAGAAGTCCGGGACCGAGACGCCCGCCTGGCTGGTCACCCGCACGACGGCGTCGGACACCCGCCCCTCGTGCAGCCCCGACCAGATGCCCGCGGGCAGGGAGATCGCCAGGGCGACGAGCAGCCCGACGACGGCGAGGGACACCGTGGCGGGCAGCCGCTGCAGCAGCGTGGTCGTCACGGGCTCGCCCGACCGGAAGCTCACGCCGAGGTCGCCGGTGAGCGCGTGGCCGACGTACGAGACGAACTGCTCGAGCAGCGGCCGGTCGAGACCGCTGGCCGCCCGCAGCGCCTGGTACGACTCCTCGGTGTAGCGCGTGCCGAGCGCGATGCGCACGGGGTCGCCCGGCACCAGGTGCACCAGGGCGAACACCACGACCATCACGCCGAGCAGCACGACGGCCGAGTGCAGCACCCGGCGCGCCAGGAACCGGAGCGCGCCCGACCCCGTCACGGGCGCGCCCCCGTCCCCCGCGGGGGGTGCGTCACGAGCCCGCCAGGGTCACGTCCCGGAACCGGATCGCCCGGTCGGACCGCGCCGTGTAGTCCTGCAGGTCCGTGCTCCACGCCTGCACGACCGACGGGTTGTAGAGGTAGATGTAGCTGGCCTCGTCCGCGATGGTCGTCGCCGCCTGCGCGTACAGCTCCTGGCGCGCGTCGTCGTCGGTCTCGACGCGGCCCGCGTCCAGCAGCGCGTCCACCTCGGGGTTGGAGTAGCCCTGGGCGTTGGACCCGCCGTCGCTGTGGTGCTGGGCGTAGTAGAAGTCGTCCGGGTCGATGTTGCCGAGCCAGCCCATCATCAGCAGGTCGAAGCTGCCGGTGTTCTGCTCGTCGAGCCACGTGGCGAAGTCCACCGTGCGGATGTCGACCGTGATGCCGAGCGGCTCGAGGTTGCTCGCGATGATCTGCGCCGCCGTGACGGTCTCCGGGTAGTCGGACGTCGCCAGGAAGTCGAGCGTCAGCGGCGTGGTGACGCCGGCCTCGGCGAGCAGCTCGCGCGCCCGGTCGAGGTCCAGGTCGTACTCGTCGTACTCCGTGTACCAGACCGAGTCCTCGGGGATCGCGAGCTGGTTCTCCTCCGCGGTGCCGTAGGACACGGCCTGGAGGATCGACTCGCGGTCGATCGCGTACGCGACGGCCTGCCGCGCGGCGACGCTGTCCCACGGGGCGTTCGCCTCGTTCAGCGCGAGGTACCAGTAGTCGTTCGACGGCGACGTGCCGACCTCGACGCCCTCGGCGTCCCGGAGCTGCTCGAGCTGCTGCGCGGGGATGGAGTCCGTCCAGTCGATCTCGCCGTTCTGGAGCGCGGCGATCGCGGTGCTGCCCTCGGAGACGAACGTGTAGTGCACGCCGCCGATGCCGGGCGCCCCGCCCCAGTAGTCGGGGTTCGCCACGAGGTCGATCGACTCCCCCGGCGAGTACGACGCGAGCGAGAACGGCCCGGTCCCGACCGGGGCCGTCGTGATGTCGCCCGACTCGACGTTCGCCTGCTCGACGATCGCCATGCCCTTGAACCCGCCCAGGTTGGACAGCAGGTTCGGCGTCGGCTGCGACACCGTGATGTCGACGGTGAGGTCGTCCACGGCCTCGACGTCGGCCACGGCCGCGAACTTCCAGGCGTTCGACAGCTCCTCGTCGACGATCCGGTCGTAGGAGTACACGACGTCCTCGGCGGTGAAGTCGCTGCCGTCGTGGAACGTCACGCCGTCGCGCAGGTGGAACGTCCAGGTGAGCTGGTCGTCGCTGACCTCCCAGGACTCCGCGAGCGCCGGCTGCATCTCGAGGTTCTCGTCCGGCTCGACGAGCGTGTCGAACACGTTCTCGAGCACCTGGAACGCGAAGTAGGAGGACGTCGACTGCGGGTCGAGCTGGTCCGGCTCGCCGGCGATCGCGGCCCGGAGCACCGGCAGGTCGGACGCCCCGGTGGCGTCGCCGTCCGCGCCGTCGAGGTCGACGGACTCGCCCGCGGAGCAGGCGGAGAGCAGCAGCATCCCGGCGGCGGCGCCGGCGACGCCGGCGGTGAGGGCCCTGCGGGCGGGAGGTCGTCGCATGAGGTCTCCGGGGGCTCGGGGTGGGCGACCGCGGCGGTGGGGGGCCCGCGGATGCATCACCATGTTGATCGTTGCATCAGCCTGACCCCTCACCCCACAATCGGACAAGTCGCTCGGCCGAGTCGAAACACGACCGCAACACACGGAGCCCGCCCTGACCTACACGATCCTCGTCGCCCAGCCCGGCCTGCTCGGGGCCGCGACCGCGAGCCGCTCGCTGGCCGCGGGCAACGCCGTGCTCGCCGTCGCGCCCCACGCCGGCGTCACGGTCAGCCAGGCGTGGACCAACCGCCGGCTGCGCGGCCTGCTGCTCGGCGCGCTCGCCGACGGGGAGTCCCCCGCCGCCGCCGTCGCCCGGGTGCCGGACTGGGACGAGGAGCCCGAGCTGCGCCAGGTCGCCGCCCTGACCCCCGACGGCCGCGGCGCCCACCGCACCGGCGCGTCCTGCACGGCCTGGGCGGGCGGGCTCGTGGCGCCCGGCGTCGTCGTGGTCGGCAACCTGCTCACCGGGCCCGAGGTGCTCGACGCGATGCTCGCCGCCTGGACCTCCGGCACCGGCGTGCCCGCCCAGGCCCCCGCGCTCGAGCCCGAGCTCGCCGAGGCGCTCACCGAGACGTTCGACGCGCCCGTGGTGTCGCCCGTCGACCCCGCCCTCGCGCTCGCGCACCGCCTGGCCGCCGCGCTGCGGGCCGGGGAGGCCGCGGGCGGCGACCGGCGCGGACGCCAGAGCGCCGCGCTGCAGGTGGCGCGCACCACCTCCGAGCGGATCTGGCCCCCGCAGCTCGCCGTCGACCTGCGGGTGGACGACGGCGATCGGCCCGTCGACGAGCTGGAGCGGCTGCTCGCGCTGCCCGGGGCGTCGTCGCCGGCCGCGTGACCCGCGGCGCTCAGCTCTCCGTCGGCGAGACCGCGCCGAGCACCACCGTGACGCCGTCGTGCGCGTTCGCCCACCAGTGCGGCGTCGAGCAGCCGTAGGTCATCGCGTCCCCGGGGCCGAGCTCCACCCGCCGCTCCCCGTGCACGACCAGCAGCCGGCCCTCCTCCACGAGCACCGACTCCGTGCCGAGGTGCCGGAACGGCCGGCCCTCGTTGGTGAAGCCGGCCGGCAGAGTCGAGCGGATGAGCTGCAGGTTCGACTGCATGCGGGGTGTCAGCAGCTCCCGCACGGGCGGCGCCGCGACCCCGGGCGTCTCGGGCAGCCGGTGCCGCTCCTGCGCGCGCACCACCATCTCGTCGCCGCCGAGGCCCGACAGCAGCTTGGGCAGCGTGACCTGCAGCGCGGCGGCCAGCCGGTGCAGCGAGACGAAGCTCGGGTTGCCCTTGCCGCGCTCCAGCTCGCTGATGAGGCCGAAGCTCACGCCGGACAGCTCGCTGAGCGTCTTCACGGACAGCCGCTGGCGCTGGCGCTCCACCTTGAGGGCGGCGCCCAGCGCGGCGATCTCGAGCTTCTCGTCGTCCGGCACGCTGGCGACACTAGCGAGCGTCGACGCCCTCCGGGGCGGGCGACTGCCGCGGCAGCTCTCCGCCACCGGCCACCGGCAGCGGCACACACGCCGCGCGCAGCGCGCGGTGGAGGGCACACCTGTTGCATCGGCGCGGCCGCGCGGCGGTTGAGCCCCCGGCGCAGGGTGACGCGACGGTCGCGTACGATCCCGTTCATGCGAACGATTCTCATTCCTGCCACGGCGGCCGTCGTCGCCGTGCTCGCGGGGTGCGCGAGCGCCCCCGCCGCCGCGCCCGCCGCCGGCAGCGGCTCGACCGCCGCCCCCGTCACGCTGACGAGCTGCGGCCTCGACGTCACGGTCCCGGCGCCGCCTGAGCGCGCCGTCACCCTCGAGCAGGGCGCCACCGAGCTGCTGCTCGCGCTCGGGCTCGAGGACCGGATGGCCGGCACGAGCTACCTCACCGACGCCGTCGCGCCCGAGTACGCCGACGCCTACGCCGAGGTGCCGGTGCTGGCCGCCCAGTACCCGACCGCCGAGCAGCTCCGTGCGACGGACCCGGACTTCGTCTACTCGATGCGCGCCTCGGCGTTCGGTGCGGACGCGGTCGGCGCCCGCACCGAGCTCGCCGACCTCGGGGTTCCCGCGTACCTGTCCGCGAACGACTGCGAGGACCCCTCCCTCGTCACCGGGGACACCGGCTTCGACCGGATCTTCGCCGAGGTCACGGACCTGGCCGCCGTCTTCGGCGTCGAGGAGCGCGGCGCGGAGCTGGTCCGCGGGCAGCAGGAGGTGCTCGACGCCGTGACCGCGTCCGCGCCCGACGCCGGCGACCTCGACGTCGCCTGGCTGTACTCGACGATCGACGGCGCGCCGATCGTCGCGGGCGGCACCGGGCTGCCGCAGACGCTCACGGAGCTCGCGGGCGGTCGCAACGCGTTCGCGGACCTCGACGCGCAGTGGGCCGAGACGAGCTGGGACGAGATCGCCCAGCGCGACCCGGACGTCCTGGTGCTCGCCGACCTGTCGCGCGGGCTCGCCGGGGACAGCGCCGCGGACAAGACCGCGATGCTGCGCGACGACACGGTGACCGCCGAGCTGTCCGCGGTGCGGGCCGACCGGCTCGTCGCGATCCCGGCCACGGAGATGGACCCGTCGGTCCGCAGCGTGGACGCGCTCGCGACGCTGTCGGACGCGCTCGTCGGGTTCGCGGGGGCGGACGCGGGGGCGGACGCGTGAGCGCCCCGACGACCGCATGGGCCCGGGAGCACCTCGCCGCGTGGGACCGCCAGCAGGCCGCGTACATCAACCGCCGCGAGGACCGGTTCGACGTCATGCTCGACGTGCTGGCCGAGACCGTGCCGCCCGGCGCGCTCGTGGTCGACCTGGCGTGCGGACCGGGCTCGGTCTCCGCGCGGGTGCTGGACCGGTTCCCCGGCGTGACGTGCGTCGCGGTCGACTACGACCCGATGCTGCTCGAGCTCGGCCGGCTGGCGCTCGCCGGGCACGGCGACCGGGTCGCGTTCCGCGAGGCGGACCTCTGGGACCCCACGTGGACGCGGGTGCTCGACGGGCGGCGCCCGCACGCCGTGCTGTCCTCGACGGCGCTGCACTGGCTGCCGGCGGACGTCCTGACCCGGGTCTACCGGGACGTCGCCGAGGTGCTCGAGCCCGGCGGCGTGCTGCTCAACGCCGACCACCTGCGCCAGCCCGGCGGCCGGCCGCTGTTCGAGGAGCTCGCCCGGCGCGACGACGTGGCCACCCAGGAGCGCGACCGGGCGGCGGGGGCGCTGAGCTGGGACGAGTGGTTCTCCGCCCTCGCCGCGCACCCGCACCTCGCGCCCCTGGCCGCCGAGCGGGAGCGCCGGTTCGCCGGCCGGCCGCCGAACCCGGACCTCGGGCTCGCGTTCCACGTCGCAGCGCTGCGGGCCGGCGGGTTCCGCGAGGCGGGCCCCGTCTGGCAGCACCTCGATGACTACGTCGTCCTCGCGCAGCGCTGAGCGCGCGAGGACGGTGGCCGCGACGGCCGGGGCGGCGCTGCTGCTCGCGGCCGTCGCGGTCGCGGCGGTGGCCGTGGGCGGCGGCGAGCTCACGTGGGCCGAGACGGCGCGGTCGCTCGGCGCGCACCTCGGCCTGCCCGTCGAGCCGCTGACCCCGCTGGCGGACTCCGTGGTCTGGGACCTGCGCCTGCCGCGGGTCCTGCTCGCGGGCGTCGCGGGCGCGGGCCTCGCCACCTGCGGGGCTGTGCTGCAGGCGGTGACCCGCAACGCACTGGCCGACCCGTACCTGCTCGGGATCTCGTCCGGGGCCTCGACCGGGGCGGTGCTGGTGCTCGTGGCCGGGGTCGGGGGCGGCGTCGTGTCGCTGGCCGGCGGGGCGCTCGTCGGCGGCCTGGCCGCGTTCGCGCTCGTCATGCTGCTGCTGGGGCGCAGCGCGTCCAGCACCGGGCGCCTCGTCCTCACGGGCGTGGTGGTCGGCCAGCTCTTCGCCGCCCTCACCACGCTGGTGCTGCTCGGCTGGGGCGACGCGGACGCCGCGCGGGGCATGACCGCCTGGCTCACCGGGTCGCTCGCCGCGGCACGGTGGCCCGCCGTGCTGCTGTGCGCCGTCGTGACCGCCGCGGCGCTGGTCGTGCTGCGCCTGATCGCCTCCGACCTCGACGCGTTCGCCTTCGGTGCCCGGTCCGCCGCGGCGCTCGGCGTCCCGGTCGCCACGGTCCGGACCGTGGCGCTGGTGACGACGGCCGCCGTGACCGCCGTCGTCGTGTCGAGCGTCGGCGCGATCGGGTTCGTCGGCCTGATCGTCCCGCACGCCGTGCGCGCGCTCGCCGGGCCGCTGCACTGCCGGCTCCTGCCGCTGAGCGCCGTCGGGGGCGCGCTGTTCCTCGTGCTCGCCGACACCGTCGCGCGCACGGCCCTCGCGCCGCGGCAGATCCCCGCCGGCGTCGTCACCGCGCTGCTCGGCGTCCCCGCGTTCCTCGTCGTGCTGCGGCGCCGGGAGCGCGGGTGACGCCCGGCCCGGTGGGGATCGCCGGCCACGGCCTCACCGTCCGCGTCCGGGGCCGCTCCGCGCCGGTCCTCGACGCGGTCGACGTCGACGCGCCGCCCGGCCGGGTGACCGGCCTGATCGGCCCCAACGGCTCGGGCAAGACGACCCTGCTGCACACCCTGTCCGGCGCGATCGCGCCCGCGCGCGGGGAGGTGCTGCTCGGCGGGCGCCCGCTCGCGGACATCCCCCGCCGCGAGCGCGCCCGCACCCTGGCCGTCATGGAGCAGTCCGGCGACACCGACACCGACCTGACGGTCGCCGACGTGGTCGCCCTCGCGCGACTGCCGCACCGCGGGCGCCTCGCCCCGCCGACCCCGCAGGACGAGGCCGCGTGCGCCCACGCCCTGGAGCTGGTCGGCATGTCCGGCACCGGCCGGCGCCGCTGGCGCACGCTGTCCGGCGGCGAGCGCCAGCGCGTGCACGCCGCCCGGGCGCTCGCCCAGGAGCCGCGGGTCCTGCTGCTCGACGAGCCGTCGAACCACCTCGACGTGCAGCACCAGCACGAGCTGCTCGCGCTGCTCACCGGCCTGGCCGCGTCCGGGCCGACCGTGGTGGTCGTGCTGCACGACCTCGGGCTGGCCGCGCGGTACTGCGACCGGCTCGTGGTCCTGCGAGCCGGGCGGGTGCACGCCGCCGGCCCGACCGCCGACGCGCTCACGGCCGGGACGCTGCGGGACGTGTTCGGGGTCCGGGCGGACGTCCGGCGCGACGACGCGGGGCTGCGGGTGGAGGTGCTCGGCCCGGTCGCGCCCCGGTGACCGGCGTCGCAGCCCGCACGTCCACCGGAACGCGCCGGTAGCACCGCGCCCGGGACGTCGCCCGTCCGTGCGACGTCCCACCGAGCGCCCCTGTGCGCACACGCACGCCCCGGGTGCTGCTCACCGGGGCGCTCCGACCTGCTCACTGTCACCCCTTCCGCTGCTCCACCTCCTCGCACACGGGCCGTGCAGCTCCGCCACGGCCGTCGGATGGATTCCGCACGCAGCGCTGCCGCACCGACGCGCAGCGACATCGGCGAGGGCGGGACGCCCCGGCGCCCCGCCCTCAGCGACACGTGAGGAGCAGGAGCCATGTCCCCGATCACCGTCCCGGCGGCCACAGCAGTCGCCCTGCTGCTGGCGCCGGTCGCCGCGCCGCCCGCCCCCGACGCCACGGTGACGGCCGACCCACCGGCGGTCACCGCCACCACCGACGCCGCCACGACGACCGCGGCGGACGGGACGACCCCGGCCGGCCCCACGACGGACGACGCCGCCCCCGCCCAGCCGGCGGCGTCGGTCCCGGCCGACGCCGCCGACCCCGACAGCGTCGGTCCCGATGCCGGGGACCCCGGCGCGGCGACCGAGGGGACCCCCGGCGACGAGCCACCCGCGACCGGGCAGGAGGAGGCCGGGGAGACGCCCGCGGCGAGCTCCGACGCGGCCACGCCCGCCGAGGATCCCGCTCCTTCGGACGACGCCGTCGCCGGCGGCACCACCGCGACCGCCCCGGAGGGTCCCGCCACGGACTGCGCGACCTGCGGCGACGCGGGCGCGCCCGCCCCGCTCCGCACCACCGTCACCGACGGCTACCAGGAGGACGGCTACGACCGGCCCTTCTGGTGGGCGCGCGACGGGCTGCACTTCAGCGAGCCGATCCCCGCGAACGGCTACGTCAACGTCAACGTCCCGGGTGCGGACAACCTCAACGTCGACATCCACCGCGAGCTGATCGGCGCGACGTTCGTGCCGTGGTCGTACTTCGGCCTCCAGCCGGGGATGTGCATCACCTGGACCGAGTCGAACGGCTACAGCTACCACTTCGGCGAGGACAACTCCGGCCGGGGCGGGGTCGACGAGAAGGACTGGGAGTACTGCGTGCCGGGCGAGCCCGACCAGCCCGACCAGCCCGCCCAGCCCACCGAGCCCGACCAGCCCGCCCAGCCCACCGAGCCCGACCAGCCCGCCCAGCCCACCGAGCCCGACCAGCCCGCCCAGCCCACCGAGCCCGACCAGCCCGACCAGCCGGACCAGCCG